>JAHJWA010000045.1 GCA_018828205.1 Alphaproteobacteria bacterium | reverse complement strand
TGGGCAGCGGTTGCGCGTTCTTCTCCCACCAGCACGCCAAAACCGCCAAGCCCGGCGCAGGCGGCGAAGCCGTCCTCGTCGGTGACGTCGTCGCCGAGAAACACCGGCCGCGCCTCGGCAAAGGGGGGTTCCGCCATGAAGGCGTGCACCGCCCCGCCCTTGTCCGCGCCTTCGTGCACCAGTTCGACGACGCATTTGCCGGTCTTCACCGCCAGACCCTCGCGCGCGGCGATCGCGCGCATGAAGGCTTCGGCGCTATCGCCGGCTTCGGGGTGGGCGCGGTAATGCAGCGCGCAGCCATGCGCTTTGGTCTCGAATACCAATGCTTGCGCCCGCGCGTAATCTTCCACTTCGCGGACCGTCGTATCGACGAGCGCGCCCGGCGCGCTGCCGAGGATGGACCCGTCGGGCCGGCGCCGGTCCGCCCCGTGCGACCCCGCACGCGCCACCGCCAGCGGTCCCAGGTGGGCTTCCAGATCCTCGAGCGCGCGCCCGCTGACCAATGCGAGACGTCCGTCCAGCCGGTCGGAAAGGCCTGCAAGCTTCGCCGCCAGCGCGTCCGGCACCCGGATCGCATCGGGGCGCGGCGCGATCCCCACCAGCGTCCCGTCGAAATCGAGAAACAGCGCCACCGGTCTGGCGGCGAGCAGCGCGGCGAGAGGCGGCGGTGCGAGAAGCGGAGCGGTGGTGCCCATGGCGCGCGGCCATAATGGTTCGCGCCCGCAGGTCAAACCTCGATCGCGCGAACTGTCTGCCCCGCGGACCGGTCCAGGCTACGACACCGCCGACAAATCGCTGCGGTTCAAGGCAAGCCCCAGTCAGTCTTTCCGAGCCCTGCGATCGCCGCGAAGGCGTCTTGGCACTCGCGGCACGGACAAAATTTGGCCGTTACCCCTCCGGACTGTTGGATTCGGGGCTGGCGAGCGATCCTGCGGGTCGGCTCCCCGTCCCGGTGTCCCCAAGCCTCGACCAGCCGCTGCGATAACGGTCGAACCACGCGAGGATGGCGGAGGCCTTGGCGGCCGATTGGGAAGGCCGCGAGGCGATCCCGCCGTGGCTGGCACCCGGCACCTTGACGAGCGCGGTCGGAACGCCGCGCAGACGCAGCGCGGTGTAATACTGCTCGCTCTCGCTCACCGGGGTACGATAATCCTCGCTGCCGACCACGACCAGCGTAGGGGTCTCGACATTGCCGACCAGCGACAGGGGGGACAGGCGCCAGTAGGTCTCGGGATCTTCCCAGGGCTGCGAGCCGATCCAATAGGGTCCGAAATACGCCGGGTTGTCGGCGGTGAGCGCCTGCGTGGTCCAATTGATCACCGGCTTCTGGGTTGCTGCGGCCTTGAAGCGGTTGGTCTTGCCGACGATCCAGCTGGTCAGCACGCCGCCGCCCGATCCGCCGGTGACGAACAGCTGATCGGGGTCGGCGATGCCCAGCGCGATGGCGCGGTCCACGATGCTCATCAGATCCCAATAATCATTGCCCGGGTAGGCCTTGTCGATCTGATTGGCGAATCCCTCGCCATAGCTGGTGGATCCGCGCGGATTGGCCGAGAGCACGGCATAGCCACCGGCAGCGTAGAGCTGGTTGTCGGTCGCGAAATGGGGTCCGTAGGCGGCGAAAGGACCGCCGTGGATCTCCAGAATCAGCGGCACCCGCTGGCCCTCGCGGTAACCCGGCGGCAAGGTCAGCCAGCCTTCGATCTCCAGGCCGTCGTGGCTCGACGGGGTGGCGATCCGGCGCACTTCGCCCAGTGCCTTCACGCTGCGCAGCGAACGGTTGAGATCGGTCAGAATGCGCGCTTCCCCGCCGCGCGTGAGTTGCACCTCGGCGGGGCGGGTCGCGGTGCCTCCGGTAAAGGCGATCGCATCCTCGTCCGAGACCGAAAAGCTCCCGCCGGTATAGGGCCGATCGAGGCCGCCGCCCGACAGCCCTTCGACCACGTCGCGCACGCTTCCGTCCAAGGCGATCCGGGCGACGCGGGTTTCGCCGCTGATGTCGTATTGCGCGTAGAGCCCGCGTCCGTCGGCATCCCAGACGATCCCCGATGGGCTGTAGTCCCAGCCCTCGGTGAGGTTTCGAACGTTCGATCCGTCGCGGTTCATGACGTAAAGATCGTCGTTCTCATAGGCGCGGCGCGCATCGTCGAAGCCGAGATAGGCGATCAACCGTCCGTCGGGCGACGCGACCGGCTGTCCGTCTGGGCCATCGCGATCGGTGAGCTGGGTGAGGCCCCCGCTGGCCACGTCGAGCGCATAGACCTCGCTCTCGACCGGATCGCTTTCCCAGTCGGGGCGGCGGTTGGCACCGAAATAGAGCGTCGATCCGTCGGGCGACCAGCTCAGCGGACCGCCGTCGTGGTAACGCCCGTAGGTCAGCTGACGCGGCGCTCCGCCGGTAGCCGGCACCACGAAAATCTTCTCGAAGCCCGGTTCGATATAGCCCTGGCCGTCTGCCCGGTAAGTGAGCAGATCGCGGACCTCGAGCGGCTCCGCCCATTCCGCACCTTCGGGCTTTTGCGATGGTGCAGCGCCCAGCGCGGGACCTTCGTCTTTCACCAGCATGCTGTAGGCGATCGAATCTCCGTCAGGCGCCCAGGCCATGCTGGAAGGGCTCGTCGGCAGACCGGTCAGGCGGATCGCTTCGCCCCCGTCCATCCAGCGGACCCAGAGTTGCGGGCCGCCATCCTCCGTCGAGACATAGGCAAGCCGATCGCCGTCCGGCGACCAGCGGGGGTTGAAGGCGTCGCCATTGCGTCCCGCCAGCGGGACCTCGGTCCCGGTGCTTGTATCGATCAGCCAGATCGAGCTCACCGCCCGGTCCGACATGATGTCGTTCGCGCGGCGGACATAGGCGATATAGCGTCCGTCGGGGCTGATCTGCGGATCCGAGGCAAGCGCGAGATCGAACAGGTCGGCTCCGGTGAACCGCCGTTCGAGTCCCATGCGCGCGCTGCCGAGGGCGGCACCGGACATGGGCGCGGCCGCCGATTCCCGCTGCGCTTGCGCCGAAGCCTGCCCCGAGGGCTCGGGGCGTTGCTGCGCCAGGATCGGCGCAGTCTGC
>JAHJWA010000303.1 GCA_018828205.1 Alphaproteobacteria bacterium | reverse complement strand
GTCCTGGACGATCGGATCGGGCCGCGGCGGGCCGAAGGGAATCTGGTGAAACTGCGCCACGCGCATCATGTCGCGCATCGTGTAGCCAAGCCAGTTGGGATGGTTGCGCTCGAAGAAATCCGGCTGGCGCACCGCGAGCGGCCAGACCGGGCGCAGCACGATGTCGAGGTCGTAGGTCTCGGTCATGGCGCGGTAGCGGCCCACCGCGAGATAGCTGTAGGGCGAGCGGAAGCTGAAATAGAGATCGGCGGTCAGGGTCATCGCGCGGTTCTCGCGCAAACTAGCGGAAGAAGCAATTCATGCCCGCGTGGAGCGATTCGACCTCTTTTTGCGCGCCCTCGCCGGTCAGGAAACCGAAGATGCCCGCGGGCGTCGTGAATTCCTCCCCCAGCGTGCTGTCCGCGATCATCTCGACCTCGTAGGCGGCGGTCAGTTCGGCCTCGCTGCTGGCGAGATCGATCCCCTCCGCGGTGGCGATATCCGCGCTCTGCCCGTCGCCGTCGTCATCGCGCAGCGACCAGCCGACCAGCGCGCCTTCCTGGAAGTTGAGCGTGAGCCCGCCGGGATATTCGGTGAAGGCCACGGGGCCCGCACCGCATTCGGCGTTGGTCCCGACATCGCGCGCCTCGCCCATGGCGCTGGCCAGCTCCGCCTCGACCGTCTCGCGCGGGCTGCCGAAGGTCAGCATGGTGCCAAGCGGCCCGGTGACCTCGATCCCGTCCCCGCGCAGACGGACGACGCCCGCCGGTTCCGCAGGCAGGTTGGGCGTTTCCTGCAGCGCGAGTTCGGAACTCCCGGCGGTCTCCTCGCTCCCGCTGCAGGCAGCAAGCGCCAGCGCCGCAGCGCCGATCATTGTCCACCGCAAAGCCATGCCCCCTACCCCTTCTTGAGACACTCGCGCCCGAGCAGTTCGGCGATCTGCACCGCGTTCAGGGCCGCGCCCTTGCGCAGATTGTCCGAGACGCACCACAGATTGATCCCGTTCTCGACCGTCGGGTCCTCGCGCACCCGGCTGATATAGGTCGCGCTGTCGCCCGCAGCCTCTACGGGGGTGACGTATCCGCCGTCCTCGCGCTTGTCGATCAGCATGATCCCGGGCGCCTCGCGCAGGATGTCCTGCGCCTGCTCGGCGGTCATTTCCTCTTCGAACTCGATGTTCACCGATTCCGAATGGCCCACGAACACCGGCACCCGCACGCAGGTCGCGGTGAGCTTGATCTTCGGGTCGAGGATTTTCTTGGTCTCGACCACCATCTTCCATTCTTCCTTGGTCGAACCGTCGTCGAGGAAGCTGTCGATATGCGGGATGACGTTGAAGGCGATCTGCTTGGTGAAGGCGACGTTTTCGACCGGATCGCCGACGAAGATCGCGCGGCTCTGCTGGAACAGCTCGTCCATCCCCGCCTTGCCCGCGCCCGAGACCGATTGATAAGTCGCCACGACCACCCGCTTGATCTTCGCGACGTCGTGGAGCGGTTTGAGCGCCACCACCAGCTGCGCGGTCGAGCAGTTGGGATTGGCGATGATGTTGCGCTTGGAGTAACCGTGGATGGCTTCCGGGTTCACCTCGGGCACGATCAGCGGCACGTCGGGGTCCATGCGGTAGAGCGACGAATTGTCGATCACCACGCAGCCCGCGGCGGCCGCCTTGGGGGCGAATTCCTTGGCCGGACCGCTCCCCGCGGCGAACAGCGCGATATCCCAGCCGGCCCAGTCGAAATGCTCGATATTCTTGCATTTCAGCATCTTGCCGGTGTCGCCATACTCGACTTCGAGGTTGTGGCTGCGGCTCGACGCCACCGCCGCGATCTCGTCGACGGGGAATTCGCGCTCGGCCAGAACCTGCATCATCTCGCGCCCGACGTTCCCGGTCGCTCCGACGACTGCCACACGATAACCCAAATGCTGTCTCCTAGAGGTTTGCTGCCCGGGACATAGCGATGCCCGCACCATTCACAACCATAAGCCGCTACCTACTCGGGCGGCGCCACGCCGTGGCTTTCGAGGAAGCGGAACACGGTGTTGTAGCGGTGCGGCGAGATCCGTTCACCCGACACGCGGTGGGTGTAGCCGGGGTAGAGCATCATCTCGAAGGCGACGTTGGCCTCCTGCATCGCGGCGATCACCTCGGTGGCGTTCTCGAACACGACATTATCGTCGGCCATACCGTGGATCACCAGCAGCGGATCGGTGATCTCGGCGGCGTTAGGTATCGCCGAAGCGGCGGTATAGGCGGCGCCATCGGCCTGCGGGGTACCCATGTAGCGCTCGGTGTAGTGGGTGTCGTAAAGCTCCCAGCGGGTCACAGGCGCGCCCGCGATCCCGGCGGCGTAGAGCCCCGGGTCGGCCTGGAGCTGTTTCAATGTCATATAGCCGCCATAGGACCAGCCATCGATCGCGATCTTGTCGGGGTCGACGAAATCGAGCGTCTTGAGGAATTCCGCGCCCAGCTTCTGGTCGCGCACCTCGACCCCGCCCATCGCGCGGTAGATCGGCTGCTCGAAGGCGACCCCGCGATTGGCCGAGCCGCGGTTGTCGAGCGCGAAGTAGATATAGCCCTTGTCGACGATCGCCTGCTCGGTCGGCGCGCTCCAACCCCGCTGCACCACCTGCGGACCGGGACCGCTGTAGTGGTAGTAATAGACGGGATAGCGCTTGCCCGGCTCCATCTCGGGGCGGATCATCTTCCAGTGCAGCTCGGTGCCGTCCTCGGCCTCGATCGTCCCGAATTCGGGTGCGCGGTGCCCGGCGAGGAAGGGTGCATAGGGATGCTCGGCATCCAGCGCGTTCTCCTCGATCCAGGTCAGCCGCTGGCCGCCGATGTCGGCGATATAGCTCTGCGTGGGCTGGTCGGG
>JAHJWA010000302.1 GCA_018828205.1 Alphaproteobacteria bacterium | reverse complement strand
TCCGGTAGCTCGTCAGGCTCATAACCTGAAGGTCGTTGGTTCAAATCCAACCCCCGCAACCAACATCCAGCTCAAATCATAACCCGCAATCGCCTCCCTGCTCCAGCGGGGCTTTTTGCTTATGTGCACTAGCCGCGGACGACGGATGGCCTTCGGCATCCTTCCGGCTACTCCGCCGGTTCGAGCTCGACCTTGAGCCAGCCGGGCTTGCGCTGATCGAAGGTTTCGTACGCCTCCACTGCATCGGTCAATTCGTCACTCTGGGTCAGCAGGCTGACCGGATCGATCACGCCCGCCCGGACGAGGTCCACCAGGTGCGGGATGTATTTGCGGTGATTGCAGTTACCCATCCTGATCGTCAGGTTCTTGTTCATCGCCTGGCCGATGGGAAAGGTCGTCACGGTCGGCGGATAGACCCCGATGATGGAGAGCGTGCCCGCCTTGGCGAGCGCCTCGACTGCCCAGTTCAATGCCTGTGATGGGGCATCGCCCGGCTTGAAAGGGGGCCGTTCGGGTCCGTCGGGGGCGATCTTCTGCGCCTGTGCCTCGAATTTTTCGTTCTCTTCTGGATCGGCTGCGGGGCCTCGGTGCGGATGTTCGGCATCCACGCCCACCGCGTCGATCGCGCGATCGACACCGATACCGCCGGTGAGTTCAACGATCGTCTCGACCGGATCTTCTTTCTCGAAGTTCACCACCTCGGCGCCCTGGCGGCGGGCGATGGCGAGCCGGTCTTCCTGGCTGTCCACCGCAATGACGCGGGCGCCCATCAGGAGCGCCGAAGCGATTGCGAACTGCCCGACAGGGCCGCAGCCGAACACGGCAACGCTGTGACCTTCCTCGATCTCGGCGATGTCGGCACCGAAGTAGCCGGTCGGGAAGATATCGGAGATAAGGATCGCCTGTTCGTCGCTCACCTCGTCCGGCAGTTTCACCAGACCGATATGGGCGTAGGGAATGCGCGCCTTCTCCGCCTGCAATCCATCGAAATCGCCGGCCGCTTTGGGGCCGCCGAAGAAGGCGGTGCCGGCGCGCTTGCCACCGGGGTTGGCGTTGTCGCACTGCGCATAGTAGCCCTTGCGGCAGTAGGAGCAGGTGCCGCAGGCGATGGTGGAGGGAATGACCACGCGGTCACCGGGCTCGAGGTTGCGCACCATGTCGCCGACCTGCTCCACGATCCCGACGCCTTCATGCCCCAAGATGATTCCCTCGCGTAAATCCGCAAAGGTGCCCCGCACGAAGTGAAGGTCGGTCCCGCAGATTGCCGAGGACGTCAGTCTCACGATCGCGTCTGTCGAGTTTTGAATTTCGGGCTCGGCGACGTCCTCTACCCGGATGTCGCCAAGTCCGCGCCAAACCACTGCTTTCACTCTGCGTCTCCTCTATCTGCACTCCTCGATAAAGGATGGCTGAGACACTCCGTTCCCTTCGATATTTTTTTGATTTCTTGATGAGTGTTATTGATGGCTGCGTTGTGGCGATTCGAACTCGCGATGAGACTTGCATGCGCGTCATCGGTCATCCGCTGGCCCGCTTGCAACCAGCGGCGAAGATCTTGTTGAACACGCCCGGGCGGCTCCTGCGGATCAACCGGTTTTCCCGCTGCAGCGATATTCAGGGTCCTGCTGAGCGCAGCTGCGGGGCCGAGGCTTGGAGCTCTCTTTCGTGGGGAGCCGACCATCGCTGCCGTGAGGTTTATGGAATGGGTATGACGTGCCCTTGTTGCCTCCTGAATTGAAGGGTGACGGTGCCAGAACCACAGATCATGTTCGCTAGCCTGCGTTAGGAAGGTAGGAACGAAGTGTGATCTCTTCGGTAAGCCAAAGTGACCCGAGGCTGTGAGATCGTGGGTGATGCCGTGGTCATGCGGCATGCGGCCAAATGAAAGGAAATTCGAATGACAAAACGGAGCAATCTCTCAATTCAGGGCGGAGCCGCTCTTTCGTTAGTCTTCGCTCTGGCGCTTGCTGCTTGTGGCGAGAACGAACCCACGTATGAGCCCGATGCGACCGATGTCGGCGAAGGCGAATTGATCGTAGCCACGCCGAGCCCGGGCGCCCCAGATCCGGAATTGCCGGAGACGCCAATGACGCCCGTTCCCGACGAGACGGCCGAGACGGACGCGAGTGAGAGCATACCGGCAGAGCCAGCGACAGAATAATCGAACTTTCGGCTGGCTCGCACCGACGCTGGTGACGACCTTTGAATTTGGGCGATATCTTCCGCCTTCCCCTCCGGAAAGGATCCGGGCAGCCGGGGTCTCGATCGACCCTCGGGGCATGATCACCCTCTCGATCGGGCCCGGCATGGACAATCTCGTGTCGTCTTAGGCCTTAGGCTGGACCGCGGTAGAACCGGTGATGGAACCGCTTGCTGGCGGTCCGCTTGGTTGATCCCGAGAGGGAATTTCGAACGATGAGCACAGATCCAAAACGCCATCGCAACACGATGGTCGAGCGGCAGATCGCCGCCCGGGGCATTGCCGATGAGACCATTCTCGCTGCCTTCCGGGAGGTCCCGCGCGAGATCTTCGTCGAGCCGGGCATGGAAGAGTTCGCCTATGAGGATGGCCCCTTGCCGATCGGCGCGGGTCAGACCATCAGCCAGCCCTTCATCGTGGCCAGCATGATCGATGCAGCCGATGTCAAACGCGGCGACCGGGTTCTGGAAGTGGGCGCGGGATCGGGTTACGCCGCTGCCGTGCTGTCGCGCATCGCCGATCGCGTCTTTGCGATCGAACGTCATGAAGTCCTGGCCCGGAAGGCGTGCGAGCGGGTCGACGGCCTCGGCTACGACAATTGCTCGATCATGCCCGGAGACGGGATGAAGGGCTTGCCCCAGGAGGTGCCGTTCGACGCCATTCTGGTCGCCGCCCGGATCGAGACGATCCCCGAGGCGCTCGAACGGCAACTCAAGATTGGCGGATCGCTGGTCATTCCGGTGGGCGGAGAGGACGTCCAGCAGTTGCAGTCCGTCGTCCGGACGGGCGAGGAAAGCTGGAGCCGCCGCGACATAACGCCGGTCCGGTTCGTACCCCTGCTCGAAGGGGTGGTCGCGGAGGAGGGAACGAGGGCGGCTTGCGACCATCGCGACCTGCGGGACAGCCCGCTGCCGCAGGCCATAGCGCAAGCCTGCACCCCGCTACCGGAAATTTCCGATCCCGGCTTTGCCTCGGCCTTCGACAGATACGCCGACAAGCGGGTGGTCATGCTGGGGGAATGCAGCCACGGCACCCATGAATTCTATGCCGCGCGATCGGCGATAACCCGGCGCTTGGTTAAGAATCATGGCTTCAGCATCGTCGCCGTGGAAGGCGATTGGCCGGATGCAGCGGCCTACGATCGCTTCATTCGCGGGGAAAAGCCGCGCGAGGGTGCAGCGCCGCCGTTCACGCGTTTTCCGACATGGATGTGGCGCAATACCGTCATGCCGCAATTTCTCCGCGACCTGCGCAGCATCAATGCCGAGCGGCCGAGCGAGGAGCGTGCCGGCTTTTACGGGTTGGACATTTACAATATGTATGGGGCGATCGACGCGGTTCTCGCCTATCTCGACGAGCATGATCCGCAGGCGGCTGCAACGGCGCGCGAACGCTATGGCTGCCTCACCCCATGGCAGGCAGATCCGGCCACCTACGGGCGTGCTTCGTTGCAAAAGGGCTACGCCGAATGTGAAGAGGCGGTTGTGGCGCAATGCGGGGAGCTTCTGGAGAAGGCTATGGAGTCCGACGGAGCGTCGTTTTCCGGGGCGATGAACGCGCGCCTCGTCGCCTCGGCCGAACGCTACTACCGAATCATGTATTACGGCGGCGCCGAAAGCTGGAACCTGCGCGACAGCCATATGGCGGATACGCTCGAGCACCTGCTCGAAAAGGAAGGCGAGAGTGCAAAGGCCGTGGTCTGGGCGCACAACAGCCATGTCGGCGACGCTCGAGCTACCGAGATGGACTCCGTCCGCGGAGAACACAACATCGGGCAGTTGGCGCGCGAGCGATGGGGCGAGGATGTTGCGCTCATCGGTTTCGGCACTCACACCGGCAAGGTCAGCGCCGCGAAGGACTGGAACGGCGAGCGCGAAACCAAATCCGTGAATGCCTCGCGCCGGGACAGTTACGAACGGTTGTGCCACGATAGCGGCGTTGAGCGCTTCCTGCTCGATCTTGCCGACGACCAGGCGCTGGCTTCGCGGTTGTCCGAGCCAAGGCTCGAACGGTTCATAGGTGTTATCTATCGTCCTGAAACCGAGCGCTGGAGCCATTACAGCGAAGCGGTGCTTCCGCGGCAGTTTGACGCCTATTGCTGGTTCGACGAGACCCGGGCGCTCGAACCGCTGAGCGAAGACGAACCACCCGAAGGCACCGCGGAGACCTACCCGTTCGGCGTTTGATCACAGCCCAGACAGCCGCTCCTGCTCGACCTGGCTCTTGCCGGAGGCGGCGAAACCGCAGTCGAGCATTCTCGGATCGTGTTTCTTCTTCCGTATCGCTCGGAGGTCTAGGCTCTCGACCTGCTGCCCATAAGCGCCCAGATACCTGCAGCACTTAGTGCCGCCAGGGTTCCGAAGGTTGCCCAGCCATGGCGACCGGCAGCCGTGGCAAGGCTGAAATGCCTGCCGCGCTGACGTCCCTCGACATCGCCATCCTTGCCTTGCGGTGCATAGAGATTGCCCTCTTGTTCGGCGATCGGCTTTTCCCTGTCGATCAGCTTGTCAGCCATTGTGGCGGCGATCTTGTCGAACAGGCGGGGAAATGCGTTCGAGCCAAAAATCTGAAATTTCCCGGCGCCCCCAACAACGACATTGCGGCGCGGATGCTGGGCTGCGTCGAGTATGGCCCGCGCCACCACCTCTGGAGCGTAAATGGGCTTCGGCAGCCGTGCCCTATATCCCGTGGTGTTGCGCGCATGCTGGGGGAAAGGTGTGCCGATCGCGCTGGGCTGGATCAAGGTGACGGAAACCGGCTCGTCGTTCATCTGCAGCTCGATCCGAAATGAATCGGTGAACCCTTTCACGGCATGTTTCGATGCGTTGTAGGAAGCCAGGATCGGGCCGGGCAGGTCAGAGTTGATCGAGCCGACATTGATCAGCGCACCTCCGCCGGATACGCTCTTGAGCTGACGAGCGGCAATTGTCGAACCATAGACAACGCCCCAATAGTTGGTCTCGAAGACCTTGCGATGATCTTCCATCTCGAGATCCATAACCTCGGCGTAAACGCCGATCCCGGCGTTGTTTATCCAGCTGTCAAAACCGCCGAAGCGATCGATCGTCTGGTCGGCGAGGTACTGTACGTCTGTCTCCTTGCTTACGTCCGTGACCACATACTCTGCGGTTCCGCCCTCGGCGCGAATCTCGGCGCAGACCCGCTTTAGGGCATCTTCGTCACGCGCGGCGAGCATGACCCGGGCCCCTTCATGCGCAGCCATCTGCGCGGTACAAAGGCCATGTCCCGAGGTTGCTCCGGTGACCACAATAACCTGCTGGTCAAGCGGCTTTAATTTCAAATGATTTGTCATATTCGCCCTTTCCAAATCAGTGGGGGTCACAAGCTTTACGGGCCACGGTGGAGTAAGGTTCCGAAACGGTTTCGCGATTGCTCTTTGGCCGAGGCAAGGCCGACGGCCCTGCAATCGGGAGTAATTTCACGCGTCAAAATCGGTAGCGAACGCCCTCATCCGACCAAAGCAGAACATCCGGAGCGGGGCCGAGAATTCCTCAAATGATGAAACGGTTCCAACCGCCATAGCGTTGGGTAATCTCCCCGCGCCGCAAGCTGAGCGCGATGAACGCGGCGCCTGCAAGGATGCTGGCAATCGTATGCGCGCTGCCCGCATCGAAGAGGAAGGGTGTCACGAACAAGGCGCCGCCCAGTGGCACAAGCAAATAGCGCGCCGCTCGGGCCATTTCTGCCGCTGCCAGCGAAATCACCGTGAGCGCGAGAAGACCGATGACGTGATCCGCATCGGCCATTCCTCCTTCCGCGCCGAACGTCACGCGGGTAAACACCAGCGACAGAGCCACGAACCCGACGATTACCAAATTCCACGGCAGATTGACCCCGCCGGCCCACATCCCTGCAAGGATTGCCCCGGGCCCCCTGTCGAACTCGTCCTCACGCTTGCCGCGCTCGCCCTCATCGGTGTCGCCAAATAGGAACACGCGAAGCCAGCTTTGGCCGGCTTCGGCACGGCGGCGGACGAATTGCAGCGTCGCGAGCAATTCGTCGATGGCGTAGGGGATCTGGATGAGCATCGCCGCCGCGCCCACCAGCGTCAACGTCGCCCAGGTGCCGATGACGATCGGCTGGATAATCACGAACAGAATCGAAACCACGCCCAGCGGCACGATCATGAGGCCGAAGAGGAACACCAACCAGGGCATGGTCCGCCAGCGCGCCCGCGAGCCGACGATACCGGTGACGATCTCCAACGCATAGGTGTAGCCGCCGAGCGCTGCGTCGGGGATGGGAAAGGCCTCTGACACCGAGGATGTAATAACCGCCTCGGTGCCGTTCTTGCTGGGATCGTCCGGGAGGCCGGCGAAGAAGGGATCCCAGACGCTGTCTATATGTCCGAGCTGGTAGGCAGTGAGATAACGCGCCACCAGCAGGCCCACCAGCGCCAAGAGAATAACCGGCAGTCGCTGGGTCCAGTCGGAGGGGTTGAACGACCATCCGGGCGGAATGTCCGGCCCTGTCATGCTGGCCACCACCGATGGCCCGGGCTCGGGCCTGGTGCCGACCGCGAGGCCGAAGACGAAGGCACCGACCAGAGTATCCGAAAGGAACGCCG
>JAHJWA010000301.1 GCA_018828205.1 Alphaproteobacteria bacterium | reverse complement strand
TCCTCGAGCGAATCGAATTTCGCCTCGGGGCGGAGGAAATGGTGGAAGCCCACCTCCACTTCCTGCCCGTAGAGATCGCCCGAAAAATCGAAGAAATAGGGTTCGAGCAGCTCCTTGGGCGGGTCGAACTGCGGGCGGATGCCGACATTGGCGGCGCCCTTGAGCACTTCGCCCGTCGCCAGGATCCGCCCGGTCACCGCATAGATGCCGTAGCGCGGGCGCAGATAGTGCTCGATCGCCAGATTGGCGGTGGGATAGCCGATGGTGCGGCCGCGCTTGTCGCCATGCTCGACCACGCCGCGGATCGCGAAGGGGCGGGTGAGCAGCCGCGCGGCCTCCTGCGGGTCGCCGTCCTTGAGCGCCTCGCGCACCCGGCTCGACGAGATCGGCTGCCCGCCATCCATCACCGCGCCGACGGTGCGCGTTTGCAGCCCGCGGGTCGCCCCGAAGCCGCGCAGCAGCGCGACATCGCCCTTCGCGCCCTGACCGTATCGGAAATCCTCGCCGGTCACCACGCCATGCGCGCCCAGCCGCTCGATCAGGATCTGCGCGATGAAATCCTCCGCCGGCGTCCCCGCCAGCGCGGCGTCGAAATGGAACACCAGCATCGCGGTCGCGCCCGCGGCGAGATAGAGTTCCTGCCTTTGTTCGAGCGTGGTCAGCCGGAACGGCGGCACCTCGGGGCGGAAGAAGCGCACCGGATGCGGGTCGAAGGTGGCGATGATCGCCGGGCGGCCCTCGGCGCGCGCCCATTCGATCGCCTCGCCCGCGACCTTTTGATGGCCGAGGTGAAAACCGTCGAAATTGCCCAGCGCGATGATGGCACCGCGCAGGGGCTCGGGGACCGGCTCGCGGTGATCGAGCCATCTCATGCCTCCTCCTCCGGCAGCTTGCGATAGGTGACGAAGGAATAGGCCGGCTGGTCGCCTTTCGCGGGATGGTCCTCGCGCGCCGCGATTTCCCAGCGCGCACCCAGCTCGGGCATGAAGACGTCGCCCGCGAAATCGGCGTGGATCTGCGTGACCTCGGCGCGCGCCGCCTGGTCCATGAAACTGTCGAAGATCGCCGCGCCGCCGATCACCGCGATCTCGCCGTTCTCCGTCCCCGCGCCCGCCGCCGCGAGCGCCTCCTCGACCGAGCGGACGACTTCGGCGCCAGCGCTGTCCCAGCGCTCGCGCCGCGTCAGCACGATGTGGCGCCGCCCCGGCAGCAGCCCGGGCAGGCTCTCGAAGGTCTTGCGCCCCATGATCATCGGGCAGCCCATGGTCAGCGCCTTGAAATGCGCCAGATCGGCGGGAAGGTGCCAGGGCAGGCGGCCCTCGCGCCCGATCGCGCCATTGGCGGCGCGGGCGTAGATCAGGAAGACGGTCTGGGTCACGGCTGGGTCTGGCGCGCCGGACCGGTCGGCCTGTTCGGGCGGGTCAGCCTGGTGACATGCCCCATCTTGCGCCCGGCGCGCGCCTGCTTCTTGCCGTAGAGATGCAGATGCGTGTCGGGCTCGCCCAGCAGCGCCTGCGCGCGTCCCGACTCCTTGCCGATGAGATTGGTCATGGTCACGCTCTCGGCGACGGTCGCGGTGTCGCCCAGCGGCAGCCCCGCCACCGCGCGCATGTGGTTGGCGAACTGGCTGGTCACCGCGCCCTCGATCGTCCAGTGCCCCGAATTGTGGACCCGCGGAGCCATCTCGTTGAAAACAGGTCCTTTTTTGGTCGCGAAAAACTCCAGCGTCAGCACCCCGACATAATCCAACGCATCGGCCACAGCCTTCGCCAGGGGATGGGTTTCATCAACTTGCGCCGCGATCGTCTCGCCCGCCGGGAGCGAGGAGGTGGCGAGAATCCCGTCCTGATGCTCGTTGCGCGCCGATTCCCAGAACCGCACCTCGCCGTCCTGCCCGCGCACCAGGATCACCGAGAACTCGGCGGCGAAATCGACGAAGCCCTCGTAGACCGCGGGGCCGTCGGACAATTGCACCGATTCCGCATCATGCGCCGACTGGATCCGCCACTGGCCCTTGCCGTCGTAGCCCTGGCGCCGTGTCTTGAGGATGCCCGGCGCGCCGATGCGGTCGATCGCTTCCACCAGATCGGCACGCGAATCCACCGCGGCGTGGAGCGCGGGGCGCCCGCCGAGCCGCTCGACGAAGCGCTTCTCCGTCAGCCGGTCCTGCGCCACCTCGAGCGCCTTGCGCGGCGGGAACACCGCTTCGACCGGCAAAGTGTCGAACACGCTCAGCGGCACGTTCTCGAACTCATAGGTGATCGCATCGCATTGCGCGGCGAAAGCGGCGAGCGCGGCGGTATCGTCCCAGCGCGCGGTGACGAATTCGGCGCAGAGCGCGGCGGCGACATTGTCGCCCTCGGGCGCGAAGCCGACGCAGCGATAGCCCAGCCGCGCGCCCTCGATGGCGAGCATGCGGCCCAATTGTCCCCCGCCCAGGATCCCGATCGTGCTGCCCGGTTTCAGCATCAGTCCTGCGGCCGTTCCGCCACCGCGTCGCTGCGCGCCTGCCGCCAGGCCTTGAGTCGCTCGGTCAGCGCCGCGTCGGAGCCCGCGAGAATGCTCGCGGCGAGCAGCCCGGCGTTGGTCGCGCCCGCCTCGCCGATCGCCAGCGTTCCTACCGGCACCCCGGCGGGCATCTGGACGATCGAGAGCAGGCTGTCCTGGCCGCTGAGCGCGCGCGACTGCACCGGCACGCCGAGCACCGGCAGATGCGTCAGCGCCGCGATCATCCCCGGCAGATGCGCCGCGCCGCCCGCGCCGGCGACGATCACGCTTATGCCCTCGCCCTCGGCCTGCCGGGCGAATTCATACATCCGGTCGGGGGTGCGATGCGCCGAGACGATCCGCACATCGCTCGCGATCTCGAGCTCGTCCAGAACCGCCGCACAGAGCTTCATCGTCGGCCAGTCGGACTGGCTGCCCATCACGATCGCGACCTTCGCAGCCTGCGTCATGCTCACGCGTCCTTGAGGTAATAGCGCTCGCCCGAGGGGCGCAGATTGTCGCCGAACTCGTAGACGATCGGCTGGCCGGTGGGGATCTCCAGCCCGGTGATCTCCTCGTCGGAGATGCCCGAGAGATGCTTCACCAGCGCGCGCAGCGAATTGCCATGCGCCGAGATCAGCACCGTCTCGCCGCTCGACAGCACCGGCAGGATTGCGCTCTCCCAATAGGGCAACACCCGCTCGATGGTCAGTTTGAGACTCTCGGCGCGCGGCACCGGCACCCCGGCATAGCGCGGGTCGTCGGAGAGATCGAATTCGCTGCCCTCCTCCATTGCGGGCGGGGGCACATCGAAGCTGCGGCGCCAGATATGGACCTGCTCGTCGCCATATTTGTCGCGCGTCTCCTGCTTGTCGAGCCCGGTCAGCCCGCCGTAATGCCGCTCGTTGAGCCGCCAGTCCTTGGTCACCGGGATCCACAGCCGCTCACAGGCTTCGAGCGCCAGATTGAGCGTCTTGATCGCGCGGGTCTGCAAGGAGGTGAAGGCCACGGTCGGCAGCAGGCCGCGCTCGGCGAGCAGGCGCCCGGCGGCGATCGCCTCTTCGACGCCCTTGTCGGTCAGGTCGACATCCCACCAGCCGGTGAAGCGATTGGCGAGGTTCCATTCGCTCTGGCCGTGGCGAACGAGAATGAGTTTGGGCATGGAGGCTCCGGCAAGTCCTAGGAGCGCGTTTCGTTAGCCGCCCGGATCGGGTTTTGGAAGCGCCGCGTCCGAATCGCTCTGCTGGCGCGCCTGCGCCTTGCGCCGACGCAGGTTCTCGCGCATTCGCGCCGCGAGCCGTTCCTCGCGGGTGGGTTTGGGATCGGGGTCCGCCATAGTGCCACACTTGTGGCCGCGAAGCGGTTCGAGCTCAAGCATCGCTTGACATTGGTCCCCGCTCTGACAATAGCGCGCGCCTCCTGCATACCCGGGTTTCGGGACAGGTTCCGTGCTGCTGTAGCTCAGTGGTAGAGCGCGTCATTGGTAATGACGAGGTCGGGAGTTCAATCCTCCCCAGCAGCACCATTTTCCCATCCGGTTTCGGCCCCGATTTCGGCTAGGGCCGCTGCGAGCGCGGAGCGGCTTGCGCAAAGCCGCGGGCTGCGCCACCTGTCCGCCCCTGATTTGAGGGGGAGGACAAAACCGGCATGGATTTCCAGCTTACCGAACAGCAGCGCGAGCTGCAGGACGCCGCGCGCGCATTTGCGCAGAAGGAGCTGCCCGAACTGGCGCGCGAGATGGAGGCGAAGGATTTCTCGGTCCCCGCCGAGATGGTCCGCCGCTACGGCGCGATGGGCTTCCTCGGGGTCAATCTGCCCGAGCAATATGGCGGGCTGGGCCTCGGGCATTTCGAGGCAATTCTCGTGCTCGAGCAATTCGCGATGATTTCCAACGCGGTCGCCTTCCCGGTGTTCGAGGCGCTGGTCGGCCCGGTGCGAACGCTCGAGCGATTCGGCTCGGAGGAACTCAAACAGCGGATCATCCCG
>JAHJWA010000044.1 GCA_018828205.1 Alphaproteobacteria bacterium | reverse complement strand
GAGAACGCCACCGAGGTGGTCAATGGCGGCGACGCCGGCGTGCTGGGCAACAAGCCCGCCGAGGATCTGCCCTTCTCGATCCGAAGCTTCGACGAATCGCTGATTCTCAACCAGCAGCCGCTGACGCTCGGCGATGTGCTCGAAAACGATCCGACGATCCGCGCCACCTATGCCTTCGGCAATGCAGCCGAGCTGTTCGTCATCCGCGGCTTTACGCTGGCGGGCGACGATCTGGGCTTGAACGGGCTTTACGGCATCGCCCCGCGCCAGATCGTCGCACCCGAATTGTATGACAGCGTGCAGGTGCTCAACGGCGCCAGCGCCTTCCTCAACGGCGCGGCGCCCGGCGGTTCGGGCCTGGGCGGGTCGGTCAATCTCAAGCTCAAGCGCGCCGGCCTGGATCCGCTGACGCGCGCCACGGCCGGCTACACTTCGGGCGAGCATTTCGGCGGCAGCTTCGACGTTGCGCGCCGCTTCGGGAGCAACGGCGAATGGGGCCTGCGCGTCAACGGCGCCTATCGCGACGGCGAGGTTTCGGTCGATCGCGAGGACCGCCGCACGCAGGTGATCGGCGGCGCGCTCGATTACGATGGCGGCAATTTCCGCGCCGCGATCGATCTCGCCTATCAGGACATCCGGGTCGACGCGCTGCGCCCCAAGGTGACGATCGGCGGATTGACCGCCATCCCCGCGGTGCCCGATGGCGACGCGAATTACGCGCAGGACTTCACCTATACCGAGATGCGCGACGTCTTCGGGACGCTGAGCCTGGAATGGGACGTGGCCGACAATGCGGTGCTCTACGCCAAGGCTGGCGCGCGCGACGGGCGCGAGGAAGGCAATTACGGCAGCCCCACCGTGACCGATGCCGTGACCGGGGCGGCGACCGGGAGCGCCAGCTACATTCCGCGCACCGACAACAACGAGGCCGCCGAGGCGGGCCTCCGCGTGAACCTGGGCGAGACCATCACCCACGAGTTCAACTTCGGCGGCAGCGTCAACTGGCAGACCAACCGCAACGCCTACGATTTCCGCCAGGGCTATGCGACCAACCTCTACGACACGCCCCAGGTCGCCTTTCCGCCGACGAGCTTCGCGGGCGGCGATCTCGACGATCCCTTCCCGATCGCCCGGAGCCGGTTGTGGAGCGCCTTCGCCTCCGACACGATCGGGCTGTGGGACGAGCGCATCCTGGTGACCGGCGGCATGCGGCTGCAGACGATCCGCACCGAAGGGTTCAGCTATGCCGACGGCAGCCCTGCGAACTTCTACGAAGAGAACGCGGTGACCCCGGTGGTCGGGGTAGTGGTCAAGCCGTTGCCCTACGTCTCGCTCTACGCCAATAGGATCGAGGCGCTGCAGCAGGGCGTCATCGCGCCGCTCGAAGAGGAACTGGTGAACCGCGGCGAGGTGCTCGCCCCGCGCAAATCCACGCAGTACGAGGCGGGCGCCAAGCTCGCGCTCGGCAGCCTGCTCTACGCCGGTCTCGCCTTCTACGAGATCGAGCGCCCGGGCGATGGCGCGATCACCGAGCCCGACGGCACGCTGCGCTATGGCTATCTCGGCGAGCAGCGCCACCGGGGGATCGAGTTCACCGTGAACGGCGAGCCGGTCGAGGGCCTGCGGCTGATCGCGGGCCTCGCGACCGTCGATGCCGAGCTCGACGGCGGCAACGAAGGGGCGGGCGTGCCCGGATTCACCGCCAACGCCCATATCGAATGGGATCTGCCCTTCGTCCCCGGGCTCACGCTCACCGGCCGGATGACGCACACCGGGAAGCAGTGGGCCGACACCGCCAACACGCTGCGGCTCGACGACTGGACCGTGTTCGACCTCGGCGCGCGCTACGTGCTGGCGGCGGGCGAGACCCCGGTCACGCTGCGGCTCACGCTCGATAACGTCGCCGATGAACGCTATTGGGCCTCGGCCTTCGACGCCTTCTCGCCGGCGCTGCTGCAGGGTTCGCCGCGCACGATCAAGGCGTCGATCTCGGCGGATTTCTGAATGGCACGAAGCGGGTCCCGCGCGGGCCCGCTTCGCTTGCCATTTGCCGGCAAATCCCCATCTCGGGGCCCGAACAATCGACGGAGAGACGATCGCGATGAATGACCAGCCCCTTGCCATGTCCTGCCCGGTCGATGGCGCCACCCTGGTGATGAGCGAGCGCTCGGGGATCGAGATCGACTATTGCCCGACCTGTCGCGGCGTCTGGCTCGATCGCGGCGAGCTCGACAAGATCATCGAGCGCAACACGCAATCCGCGGCGCCGCCGCAGCACGCGGCACCGCCGCCGCAGGATCCGCGCGGCTACGGTCACGATCAGGGTCGCGGCTACGGCAACACCGGCTATCGCCAGCCCAAGCGCAAGAAATCCTTCCTCGAAGAGCTGTTCGACTAGCGGTCGGCGCGGTCAGCCTCGCTTGCGGCCGACCAGCAGCCCCTTGGTCCCGCCGCCTTCGAATGCGAAGTCGATATCCTGCCATGTCCGCCGCCAGCGGCGCGCGACCACGCGTTCGCCCGGCCGCGCCGCATCGTCGAGCAGGACTATCCCGCCGATGGTGAGGCGCTCGAACAGCCGCTCGGCGATCCCGCGCGCATAGGGATGAACCGCCCAGGGCGGACCGTCGATCACCAGCAGGTCGATCGTGGCCGGCACCTCGTCGAGATCGTACCACACCCCCGGCCAGGCCGGGTCCCGCAACGTCAGCGGGGCGTGACGGAAATCGCCCGCCAGACCGTGTTCGGCCAGCCAGCCGTGCATTTGATGGACGAAGGGTTCGTGCTGGTCGTAGCTGTGCAGGCTGCCCCCGCCGTTGCCGGCCAGCGCCTTGGCGATCACCAGCGATGTCGCCCCCGAGCCGAGCTCGACGACGTTCTGCGGACGGAGCGTCTCGATCTCGTCGACGATCCGGTGGAGCAGATAGGTGTCCGCCTTCCAGCTGCCGAGGTGGGGAAGTGCGTCACGCGGCAGGCCCACCCGGTCGAGCAGGGCCTGCTTTTGCGCCCCGGTGCCGCCGTAAAGGCTTTTGAGCAGCCAAGGCCACTGGATCGCGGCAAAGGCCAGCTGGAAGAGCCGCTCGCGCGGGTTTCGCGCGTCTCCGCCGCGAGAGAAGGAATCCTTGGCCCTCAGGCCGGTCAGGTTCTTCGTGGTCAAGCTGGATTCCCGTCCTGCGCCCGCGCGCCGCAGAAAGCGAGCGCCGGGGCTTCCAAGATTATGATCGGCGGTGCGAATATCGACCACCGCGCGTCCTATAGGCGATAGGGCGTTACGGTACCGTGGCAGTCGGAGGCGTCCCGCCGAGCGCCTGCCACAAGAGCACCCGCGCACGCAGCGACCGGCCGAGCGCGGCGGCGGCGCGTTCGCCGCTGGCGTCCGCGCTGCGCCGGGCTTCGAGCACGGTGAGGAAATCGGCCAGGCCCGAGCGGTAGCGGGTCTCCGCCAGCCGCGCCGCGCGCTCGACGCTGGCGCGCTCCTGCTGCGCGGCGGCGAGCTCGAGATCGGCGGCGGCGACGAGGCCGTAACCGGTCTCCGCCTCGCCCAGCGCGGTGAAGACCGCGTCGCGATAGGTCGCGAAGGCGAGCCGCTTGCTCGCTGCAGCCGCGTCGATATCCGCCTGGATCCGTCCGAAATCGAGCAGCGGGGCGAGCAGCCCGCCTCCTGCGGAACCGACCACCGCATCCTCGTCGAATAGGCCCCCGAGATCGAAGGACAGCAGACCGAGCGCGGCGGAGAGCGTCACTTGAGGAAACCGGCGCGCGGCGGCGGCGGCGAGTTCCGCGTCCTCCGCCGCCAGACCGGCCGCTGCGGCGAGCACGTCGGGACGGTTGGCGAGCAATTGGCTGGGCAGGCTCGTGGGCGGCGCGGGCTCGCTCGGGCTTGGCGGAGCCGAGCGCAGCAGCTCGAGCACCCCTTGCGCCGGCTGGCCGGTCAGCGCGACCAGCCGCCCGGCGATGCGGGCGCGTTCGCTGGAAAGGGCCGCGATCCGGCTGCGGCTGGCAGCGGCCGCGCCTTCTGCGCGCACCCGGTCGAAGCCCGGCGCGATCCCGGCGCGTTCACGCACTCCTGCGAGCCGCATCAATTCGCCCGCGGCGGCAAGGTCCTGTTCCAGCGCGGCTTCCCGTGCGGCGAGGGTGCGCCAGTCGATCACCGCCGCCGCGATCTCCGCCAGCAGCGCGTTGCGAACCGCCGCGGCTTCGTAGCCCGCGGCGTCGAGCCGCGCCTGCGCCGCATTCTCGCGGGCGCGCAGCCGTCCGAACAGATCGAGGTCCCAGCTGGCGGTGAGATTGGCGCCGTAGCGCAGCCGCTCGCTGTCGATCGCCGCGCCGGGGGGCAGCGGGGTGCCGAACTGGTCGGGGTTGGTCCGTACCCCGGTGACCGAGGCATCGGCGCCCACCAACGGGAGGCGCTCGGCACCGGCGCGGGCGGCGCCTGCGCGTGCGATGGCGATCCGCGCGGCGGCCTGCGCCAGCGTCGGTGCCTCGGCCAGCGCCAGCGCGGCGAG
>JAHJWA010000300.1 GCA_018828205.1 Alphaproteobacteria bacterium | reverse complement strand
TCTCAAGGGCGGCGGCGTCCCCTGCCTGATCGCGGTGCATCAGGAGAGCAGCGCCAGCGGCGGCGATGGAGGCAATGGCTACGCCAAGCAGCTCGCGCTCTCCTACGCCAGCGCCGTAGGCGGCGGGCGCGCGGGCATCCTCGAGACCGATTTCAAGGAGGAATGCGAGACCGATCTGTTCGGCGAGCAGGCGGTGCTGTGCGGCGGGATCACCCATCTGATCCAGGCCGGGTTCGAGACGCTGGTCGAGGCGGGCTACGCGCCCGAAATGGCCTATTTCGAATGCCTCCACGAGACCAAGCTGATCGTCGACCTGCTCTATGAGGGCGGCATCGCCAATATGCGCTATTCGATCAGCAACACCGCCGAATACGGCGACATCAAGACCGGCCCGCGGATCATCACCGACGAAACCAAATCCGAAATGAAGCGCGTGCTCGCCGATATCCAGTCGGGCCGCTTCGTCCGCGATTTCGTGCTCGACAACCAGGCCGGCCAGCCCGAGCTCAAAGCCAGCCGCAAGGCCGCGCAGGCGCATCCGATCGAGAAGACCGGCGCGCAATTGCGCGCGATGATGCCCTGGATCGGCGCGAACCGGCTGGTCGACAAGGAGAAGAACTGAGGGCGCGGGTGCTCGGCGGGCGACGGCTTTAGGCGGGGAGCAGAACGGGGGGCAGTTCCGATATTGGGTGGAAAGCATCTGGTCCGCTTGCAGGAGGCTAAACCGAAAAAGGAGATGTTGAGGTCACCAGCAAGGTTGGCAGCTACGCGCGCAACCTCGGTGGTTCTCTTGCGGCAAAGCCTGCAATCAGCCCCCGAATAGCAACTTCTAGCATCGGTAAGCAAAGCTTGGATCGCGATCTCGAACTTAATGTCCCCCATCGCTTGTTCAAAGATAGGCGAGTCCGTCCTCGTCAAGGGCAAGAGAGGGGATGCTAAAACCGATCTCGTTTATCTGCCGAGCGCAGCCTTGCACTGATTACGCCGGACAAAACACATGTTCTTCGCCGCGCCAGTGGCTGTAGCAGTACAAGATCCGAATATCTCGTCGCAGGTCATTGATCGAGCTGGCGCGGACCCGCCCACAACTCGGGTTTTCACCACTTCAGGCGACGGCGCTCTGGGCCATTCTGCTGTGCGTAGCGCCAAGGACGGATCGAGGACGATTGCCCGTTTTAGTGCCGCTTGCGCATCCACTTCCTTACCTGCACCTCTCATGGCCGCGCCCAGCAGGAAATGGGCGGCAGCGTTCTGGGGATCCCCCCGGAGGGCTAATCTGAAATACGTCTCAGCATGATCAAAACTTCCAACTGCCAGCTCCTCGCGCCCGATCTTGATATGATAGCCAGGACCGCCATCACCGAAACTCGCGCTGTCGTACTCGCTCCCAACCAGACCTGCAGTCTGCGAATTGGGCGCTGCGAGTCCTGTATCCGGCATTGACGTTTGCAGAGAATTTGCAGTGTCGGAATTTTGAAGCGCCTCTGCGAGTATCCTGCCATCCGCGCTTGTCCCAATTGAGGGATCAAGAGCCAGCGCCTTCTCAAAGTGCGGACGCGCTTCGGTCAACTGCCCTGATCGCTGCAGTGCGACTGCTAGAAGCAGGTGGGCCTCCGCACTGTCAGGGTGGAGACGTACTGCAAGGCGGAAATAGGTGGCGGCTGACGAAGGATTGTTTGCTGCAAGATACTCACGGCCATAGTTCAAGTTGTATTCGGGAGTGCCAATGCCTTGCGCGGAAATCATGATTGGAGCGACGAAAGTGCACGCGGCCACGATGTAGATGAAACGGAATTTGGCCATTGTAGAAATTCCCTTGCTACTGTGTCGCTCTGCGGATTGTCACGCTCGATGTCCCCTGCGGTCTACCAGTAGCGACCCGTTCTCAAGCACTGCTCCCACCTCCGCATTGCGCGCATCTTGCCGGTCGTATCGGAAGCCAGAGCGGCGTCAGCCTCATACTTCTGGCGGCATTCAAGCTTCCGCTTGTCCGCGGTGGGCGAAGCGAGCTTCGTGGATGCTGGGCCGAGCAGCGCCTTCATTTCAGCCGAGGTGGCGACCTCGGGCGCGGTCTGCCCATCCTTATTTCGGATCGACCGCTTCGCTCCATGGTCGAGCAAAATCTTTGCCAGCTCGACCCGGTCGCGGTCAGCCGCGTGGTGAAGCAGGGTCCAGCCATATTGGTCCTGATCGTCCACGCCGACGCAATCTTCGATCAGGCCGATGAGTTCATCGGGATGATTGTACCAGACCGCGTCCTTTGCTTTCAGCAACGGGCGCAGGGCCGGAGAGCGCCCGTCGTTCACTTGTTCTGCCCGGACCATTGCGCACATGCCGTTACCGCTAGGCGCGGCGGGTCCACTCTGTCCCTCCGCGCTTAAGGCCTGCGCGCCACTCAAGCTTACGGATTCCGCGCCGCCGATGCTCTTCGCCATCGCATTGCGAATTTCGGCCTTCACCATGGTCCCGATCGCCATTTGATAGGGGGTCGTGCCGCTTTGAGACTTAAGATTGGGGTTGGCACCGCGTGCGAGCAATGCCTTCACCATCGCAAGATTGCCGGCACCGGCAGCATAATGCAGCAGGCTATAGCCTTCTTCGGTCTGCATGTTCACGTCGAATTGACCACCGTCGACGATCGCGAGAGCTTCAGTGTTCTCCTTTATCTGAAGATGATGTCGTGCGTCGTCAAATGGATCGCCCGCGATTGCGACAGTCGACAACGAAACAGTCGCAAGACCGATGATGAATCGGTGCAACATGGCATTCCCCTCCAGATTGCGGCTTGCCTGCCGCTACCCACCCCACGAAGGCTGGCAAATGCCCCGCTCGGCAACTACTTGCACACCAAGCATGTGTCTATAGGGGTCGTGATATCGGATCTACTTACTGTACTCCTAATCTGAAGCAGCCGGTCAAATAATGGCAAATGGTTGCGTAAGACTGGCCCGCATGACGGCATTTTAGGATACAGAAAATTCATGCCTATCGGTGGTTTGCTCGGCCGAAAAACTACAGCTTTTCAAGCTTCGATCACCAAAAGAGTACTGTCCTGAACCGGCACAAAAGAAGATGAAAAAGGTAGACTGAACGAACGGCTGGTTTCGGGCCGTGGGAATGTCCACGCTAGGACGGCCCTTGGGTCGCTAGCCGATCCACACCAAGTGGACCAACCCGACAGCCCGCTTTTCGCCGCGGCGCCGGATACACCAAAGGCCGGGTGGACAAGCCCTATCCTGCGAGCCACTATGCCGCGCAAGGCAAACACCGCCAGTCGTCATCCCCTTCGCCAACCGACCACTCCCGGAGACTCCACCATGCGCAAGACGATCCTCACCGCCGCCGCCGCCACCGGCCTCGCCACGCTCGCCCTGACCGGCCTCACCGCGCAGGATGCCACCACACCCGGCGCGATGGACGTCTCGCGCGTCACCGCGGGGACCTACACCACCGATCCGGCGCATTCGCTGGTGCAGTGGAGCGTCGATCACTTCGGCTTCAATCCCTATTTCGGCATCTTCGGCGATGTCGCAGGCACGCTGACGTTGGACCCTGCGGCAATCGAGGACGCGACGGTCGATGTGCAAATCCCGATCGCCTCGGTCGCGGTGCCCAGCGCCGGCCTGCGCGATCATCTGCTGCGTCCCGGCGCGGATGACGGCAGCCCCGATTTCTTCGGCGCCGAGCCGGGGATGGCGCGCTTTGTTTCGACCGAAGTCACGCAGCTGGGCGCGACCCGCGCG
>JAHJWA010000299.1 GCA_018828205.1 Alphaproteobacteria bacterium | reverse complement strand
TGCCCATCTCGAGCGGGGCGTCGGGTTCGAGCAACCCGCCGACGCCGACCCCGTGAACCCGCCAGCGGCCCTGCTCGTCCTTTTCCACCCGCGCGCCCATCTGCTGCATCGCGCGCGCGGTGGCCTGGACATCCTCGCCCTCGAGCAAGCCGTCGATGACCGTCTCGCCCACCGCCAGGCTGGCGAACATCAGCGCGCGGTGGCTGATCGACTTGTCGCCGGGGACGCGGATGCGACCGGTGAGCGGGCCCCGCGAGGAAAAGCGATGGGCGGAGGAGAAGCGATGGGCGGACACGCGCGGCTTTCGCTGGGTCTGGAGCGGCGCATGAGCAAGGCGGGGCTTGCGGCGCGCCGGGGAGGGCGGGTAGGCGCCGGTCTTTGACAGTGGCATCGCCATCTGGCAAGGCGCGCGCGCAGTCGATCGCGCGCTTGCCCTATGCTTGATTCTGGGTCAGCGCGATCCCATCCTGTATGTAGCAAATCATTCAGTCCCGCCGCCCTCGGCGGGGCCCAGCCAAGGATTACACATGGTCAAACCGGAATGGGGCACCAAGCGGACCTGCCCGAAATGCGGCACCCGCTTCTACGATCTGGGCAAGGACGAGCCCGCGACCTGCATCGAATGCGGCGAGGAATGGAATCCCGAGCCGGTTCTGAAGTCCAAGCAGCCGATCCCCTTCGAGGAAGAGAAGAAGGAGAAGGAAGGCGAAGCCGACTCCGATCTGGCCGATGACGATCTGGAAGACATCGACGAGGACGACGATTCGCCCGACAATGAAGTCGACCTCGGCGGCGACGACGATCTCGGCGTGTCCAAGGGCAAGGGCGACGAAGACAGCGAAGAGAGTTGATTTAGCGGTTGCAAATGGGGAGCGCCCTGATAAAGGGCGCTTCCCGCAAGGACATTGCACTCGCAAGGTGCCGCGTCCGCGAAGTGATTGGGGCCTTAGCTCAGCTGGGAGAGCGCAACACTGGCAGTGTTGAGGTCAGCGGTTCGATCCCGCTAGGCTCCACCATTTCCCACCTCGCCGGGTTCCGGCGAGATGGCGAAGACAGAAAAAGTCGGCTCTCTCTTCAATGAGGTCCGCACGCTGGCCGACGAGGTTTCGTCCGCCGGCGTTTTTCGTATATGGTCGGCGCACGGCGCCGGGCCGCGCTCGAAGAGGAGTTGGTGCAGCATGTTCGACAATCTGTCAGATCGGCTCGGCTCCGTCTTCGACAAGCTCAAGGGCCGCGGCGCGCTGTCCGAACAGGATGTCCGCGACGCGATGCGCGAAGTGCGGATCGCGCTGCTCGAGGCCGATGTCGCGCTGCCGGTGGTGCGCCGCTTCATCGATGCGGTCACCGAAAAGGCGATCGGCCAGGACGTGCTGCGCTCGGTCACCCCGGGGCAGCAGGTCGTCAAGATCGTCAACGACGAACTGATCGAGATGCTCGGCGGCGACGAACCCGCGACGCTCAATCTCGATGCCAAGCCCCCGGTGGTGATCATGATGGTCGGCCTCCAGGGGTCGGGCAAGACCACCTCCACCGCCAAGATCGCCAGGCTGCTCAAGGAGAAGCACGGCAAGAAGGCGCTGATGGCCTCGCTCGACGTCAACCGTCCGGCGGCGCAGGAACAGCTCGCGGTGCTCGGCCAGCAGGTCGCGGTCGCGACGCTGCCGATCATCGCGGGCCAGCAGCCGGTCGATATCGCGCGCCGCGCGATGGAAAGCGCCAGGCTGCAATCCGCCGATGTGCTGCTGCTCGACACCGCGGGCCGGCTGCATGTCGACGAAGCGCTGATGGCCGAGATGAAGGCGGTCGCCGGAATCTCCGCCCCCACCGAAGTGCTGCTGGTGGTCGACAGCCTGACCGGGCAAGACGCGGTCAACGTCGCCAAGAGCTTCACCGACGAGGTGCCGCTCACCGGCGTGGTGCTCACCCGGATGGACGGCGATGCGCGCGGCGGCGCGGCGCTCTCGATGCGCTATGTCACCGGCAAGCCGATCAAATTCGCCGGCACGGGCGAGAAGCTCGACGCGATCGAGGCCTTCGACGCCAAGCGCGTCGCGGGCCGGATCCTGGGCATGGGCGATGTCGTCAGCCTGGTCGAGAAGGCCGCCGCGGCGGTCAACCAGGAAGACGCCGAGGCGCTCGCGCGCAAGATGGCCAAGGGCCAGTTCGATCTCGACGATCTGCGGATGCAATTGCGCCAGATGCAGAACATGGGCGGGCTGGGGATGCTCGCCGGGATGATGCCGGGCATGAAGAAGGCCAAGGCGGCGATGGCCTCGAGCGGGATGGACGACAAGGTCCTGGTCCATATGGATGCGATCATCGGCTCGATGACGCGCAAGGAACGCGCCAATCCCGCATTGCTCAACGCCAAGCGCAAGAAGCGCGTCGCGGCGGGCAGCGGGCGGCAGGTGCAGGAGGTCAACAAGGTGCTCAAGATGCACCAGGAGATGTCCCGCGCGATGAAGCAGATCAAGAAGATGGGCGGCCTCAAGGGCCTCGGCGCGCTGTTCGGCGGCGGGGGCGGCATGGGTGGCGGCGGCATGCCCGGAATGGATGGCCCCGGTCCCGGCGGATTGCCCGGAATGGGCGGTAAGAAGGGGGCGGGCGTCGATCCCAACACGCTCCCGCCCGACCTGCGAAAGCTTTTAGAAAACAAGTAATTTCAGTTAGTTGAATTTGAAAGGTAAGATATCATGGCAATTGCACTTCGTCTCAGCCGCGGCGGCGCCAAGAAGCGTCCCTATTATCGCATCGTCGCAGCCGACAGCCGTTCGCCGCGCGACGGCAAATATCTCGAGCAGATCGGCGTCTACAACCCGCTGCTCGCCAAGGACGATCCCGCGCGCGTAACGCTCAACGAGGACCGTGCGCGTCACTGGCTCGAAGTCGGCGCGCAGCCGTCGGACCGCGTGGCCCGCTTCCTCGACGCCGCCGGCGTCCGCGAGCGTGCGGCGCGCAACAACCCGAACAAGGCCAAGCCGGGCGAGAAGGCGACCGAGCGCGCCGAAGAGCGTGCGACCAAGGAAACCGAGCGCAAGGAAGCCGAAGAGGCGGCCAAGGCCGAAGCCGCAGCGGCTCCTGCCGAAGAGTCCAAGGCTGAGGAGGCTCCCGCCGAGGAAGCCAAGGCCGACGAAGCGCCTGCCGAAGACAAGAGCGAGGACAAGGCGGAGGGCTGAGCCCCCGTCTGCGTTCTCTTCTGTCCGATCCGACAATGACCGACAAGCCCGTCACCCTTGCCGCCGTCACCGGCGCGCATGGCGTGGCGGGCGAAGTCCGTCTCAAACTGTTCGGCGATGGCTGGGAAAGCCTGAAGCCGCACAAGGCCTTCAACGGCGGCGCGCTGACGCTCGCCAAGGTCCGCAGCGACGGCAAGGGCGGCGCGGTCGCCCGCTTCGCCGAGATCGCCGACCGCAACGCCGCCGAGGGCTTGCGCGGCACCACGCTCACGGTCCCGCGCGCCAGCCTGCCCGCGCTTGACGAGGGCGAGTTCTACTTTTCCGACCTGCTGGATCTGGCGGTGGTGACCGACAGCGGCGAGCCGGTCGGCCGCGTGAAGGCGGTCGAGAATTTCGGCGCCACCGACGTCATCGAGATCGAGAAGCCCGACGGCAAGACCGTGATGGTGCCGCTGACCCTGGAGGCGGTGCCGGAGTGGGATAGCGAGCGGCTGATCGTCGCCGCCGGTTTCGTCGAGGACTAGGCGCGCTCGGCGCCGCAATCAGCGTCGCAGCGGGCGCTGCTCCGAGAGATGATTGCGGATCGTGGTCGCCGCGACCCCCGCCTGACCCATCGCATGGCTGATCTGGTCGAGCCCGACCACCACATCGCCCGCGGCGAACAGGCCGGGGACATCGGTCTCGAGGTGATCGTCCACGAGGATGCAGCCCTCCTCGGAGACGCTCGCCCCGCAGGCCACCGCGAGGCCCGAACGGATGTCGGAGCCGAGCGCGGGGTAGAGACTGTCGAAGCGCATCCGGCCTTCACCGGTCTCGAAACCGATCCCGCCAGCGTCGAGCGCGAAGTCGCTGCAGGGCCCCGCGACGCGCGCGATCCCCGCCGCGTCGAGCCTGGCGCTGCATTCGTCCGACAGATCGTGATCGCCATGCGGCGAGATCAGCGTCAGATCGGCGGTGTAGCCGCGCAGGAACTGGGCCTCCGCGGTGCCGTGATCGCCCGTGCCCAGCACCGCGACGCGCTTGTCGGTAACCTCGTAGCCGTCGCAGACCGGGCAATAGCGGATCAGCCCGCGCGCCATCGCCTCGTCGTGGAAACCGTCCTCCATCCCCTCGGGGCGGCGGTTGACCACACCGGTCGCCAGCAGCACCGAGCGCGCGTGGAAGGTCTCGTCGCCGCAGCGTACGGCGAAATGGCCGTCGGTCCGCGCTAGCTCGGTCACGCGCTTGGGTTCGCGCAGGGCGCCGTATTTCGCCGCCTGCTCC
This sequence comes from Alphaproteobacteria bacterium, assembly GCA_018828205.1. GTDB lineage: Bacteria > Pseudomonadota > Alphaproteobacteria > Sphingomonadales > Sphingomonadaceae > Qipengyuania. The sequence goes on along the minus strand of JAHJWA010000299.1, from coordinate 2,702 downwards.
TGCATTCGCGCGAGCAGGTCGCGGCCGCTGATCCCCTCGGGGTATCCGGCGTGGTTGTGGCTCATCGGGATCCAGCCGGCGCGGCTGGTGCCGCTGTCGAACATGCGGATCGAAAGATGGTAGCGCGCCAGATAGATCGCCGCGGTCAGCCCTGCCGGCCCCGCGCCCACGATGATGCAATCGTCGATGGTCTGACCCTCCATGCGACCCGAACGCACGAGCGCGCCGTCCGGTCCCTCGCTGGTCGGAACTTGCGGGTGAGGGCTGAATTGTATATACGCCATGTATATACGGGGACGCAAGATGGGCGAAGAATATCCTGCCAAGAGCTTCAAATCGGGAAATTCGGTCGCGATCCGGATGCCGGCAGCGCTCGGCGTCGAGCCCAATCGCGAATGGACGGTGCATCGCGACGCCAAGGGAAGGCTGATCATCGAAGCCAATCCGGCATCCCTGCGGACTATCGACCTTTCCGATGTCTACGGCAAGGCCGAGCCGTTCGAGCGAATCCCGTTCGATTCCACCGAACGGCGCTGGGGCAAGGTGCCCGGTGGCTGAGCGACGCTACCTTCTCGACGCCAACATCTGCATCTATCTTCTCGAAGGCAGTTCAGACGCCTTGTTGGAGAAGGTCGGCAGCGTCGCAGCGGACGAGCTGGCGATCTCGGCGATCGTCCAGGCAGAGGTCGCGCTGGGACTTGCGCTGACCGGACAGGGTGAACTCGCCACGCGGTTCTTCGACAAATTCGCAATCCTTCCGTTCGACAGCGAGGCGGCGAAGGCCTACGCGCGGCTGCCCTTCCGCCGAGCGAGCTTCGACCGACTGATCGCCGCGCACGCGCTCAGCCTCGGGGCGATCCTGATTACCAACAACGAGCGCGATTTCGCCGATATCGTCGGCCTCGAAACGGAGAACTGGACCCGATGAGCTTCGCCGCCACCATCCTCACGCTCTATCCCGAGATGTTTCCCGGGCCGCTGGGGGTGTCGCTTGCCGGGCGCGCGCTCGAGCGGGGGGAATGGTCTTGCGAGACGCTCCAGATCCGCGATTTCGCCACCGACAAGCACCGCACCGTCGACGACACGCCCGCAGGCGGCGGGGCGGGGATGGTGCTCAAATGCGATGTGCTGGCGGCGGCGGTCGATCATGCGGTGGAAAAATCGCGCGACACCATCCGCTCGTCTCGATCGCAGCCGAGAGAGGATGGCGCGGACGCTTCGCGCGGTGTCTCGACTGCGCTCGAGACGAAGGGGCCAGGACCAGCGATACCGGTTCTCGCCATGACCCCGCGCGGGAAACCGATAACGCAGCAGCGCATCCGCGAGCTGGCGGCGGGCCCGGGCCTGGTGCTGCTGTGCGGCAGGTTCGAGGGTTTCGACGAGCGTCTGTTCGAGGCGCGCCCGGCGATCGAGCAGGTCAGCCTGGGCGACATCGTGCTCTCGGGCGGCGAGCCCGCCGCGCTGGCGATACTCGATGCTTGCATTCGGCTGCTCCCCGGCGTAATGGGCGCGCCTTCCAGCGGGGCCGAAGAGTCGTTCGAGAACGGCCTGCTCGAATACCCGCAATACACCCGACCTCAGCAATGGGAAGGGCGCACGATCCCCGAAGTGCTGCGATCGGGGGATCATGCGAAGATCGCGGCGTGGCGCCAGTCACGCAGCGAACACGACACACGGTTACGCAGGCCGGACCTTTGGGAATGCCGCAGTGGCGTTCGGGACCAGCCTGCCTCTGGCGCGCGGCATAAAGACTAAGGACTTAGGTCGATGAACCTGATTCAGACGCTCGAGGCGGAAGCCATCGAGAACCTCGGCAAGGAAATCCCCGAATTTCGCGCGGGCGACACCGTTCGCGTCGGCGTGAAGGTCGTCGAAGGCACGCGCGAGCGTGTCCAGAACTTCGAAGGCGTCGTGATCGCGCGCTCCAACCGCGGCATGGGGTCGAACTTCACCGTGCGCAAGATGAGCTTCGGCGAGGGCGTGGAACGCGTCTTCCCGCTCTATTCGCCGATCGTCGATTCGATCACCGTGGTCCGCCGCGGCATCGTGCGCCGTGCCAAGCTCTATTACCTGCGCGGCCGCACCGGCAAGCGCGCGCGTATCGCCGAACGCCGCGACAACGCGCCCAAGGCATAAGGCTTTCGCCATCGCTACACGAAAGGCGCTCCGGTCTCGGCCGGGGCGCCTTTTGCGTTGGGCGCGGCTTTGCACCTTTGCAAACGCGCCTTTGCAAACCGGACGAATTGTCGTCATTGCGAGCAACCGAAGGTTGTGAGGCAATCCAGACGCGCCCTGGATTGCTTCGCTTCGCTCGCAATGACGAGGTTTGAATTGACATGCGTTCAATGCTGCTTGCCACCGCCGCTCTGTTTCTCTCGGCACCCGCGCTCGCGGATGACCACGCGATGACCGCCGCTCCCGAGCTGACATTCGAGCGGGTCTTCGCCAGCCCCGGTCTCGACGGCCCGAGCCCGCGGCAGGCCAAGCTCTCCCCCGATGGCCGCTTCCTGACGCTGCTGCGCAACCGCGAGAGCGACCGCGAGCGCTACGATCTGTGGGGCTACGACCGGGAGAGCGGCGAATGGCGGATGCTGGTCGACAGCGAGGCGCTGGGCACGGGGCGCGAATTGTCCGAGGACGAGAAAATGCAGCGCGAGCGCGCGCGCGTCGGCAGCCTCAAGGGCATCATCGACTATCAATGG
>JAHJWA010000298.1 GCA_018828205.1 Alphaproteobacteria bacterium | reverse complement strand
GGCGCGGGCGGCGGCGGCGGCGCAGCCTCACCCGGCTTTACGAGCTTGCGGCGCCGCTTCACCTCGACCGCCACCTTGTTGGTGCGGCCGTGGCTGAAGGTCTGCTTGACCTCGCCGGCATCCACCGACCGTTTCAGGCCGAGGGGTTTGCGGGCAGGCTTCTGGTCTTCGTCGCTCATCTAGCTCAACTGTCCTTACAGGTATTCGTATCGTCAATCCGGCGCTCTGCGGAAGCAGGCGCGTCGTCGGTGGAGGCGGCATGGCTGCCGCCGGTAAAATGCAACAATCGCTGCAGAAGCCCCGAGACTCGCCCGGCCGCTCCATCGTCGGCAAGCCCCAGATGGACGACGTTCAGGCGGCCCAATGCCACAGACAGCGCCGCCCGGTCCAGTGGCAAGACCGTTCCGCGCAAGGCAGAGCCTTCGCGATCCGAGCCAACGCGCCACGCCTGGTCGAGTTTGCGGCACCCGCCCTCGCTGGCATCGCTGGCGTGAAGCAGCAGCGACACCGCCCCGCCCCGCGCCGTCTCGGCAATGCGGTCGGTGCCCAATATGAGCGCGCCGGTGCGCATTTCCAACCCCAGCCGGTCAAGCAGCGCCTTGGTAAGGGCAGCCTCGATCTTGGCGGGGAGGTCCGCCGGGATCTCCAGATCGCCGGTCTTGAAGGCGCGCGACAGCGCTCCCTTGAGCCGGCCCTTCGCGAGCGCCTCGGCGAGTTCCTCGCGCGTGACGCCGATCCAGGCACCGCGCCCGGGCGCCTTCGCCTGGACATCGGGCAGCACCAGACCCTCGGGCGAGACCGCCAGCCGGATCAGCCCCTCGCGCGGCGAAGTCTCGCCCGCGAGGATGCAACGGCGTTCCGGACAGCGCTCCCCGGGCTCCGCTTTGCGGGGCCGCGAGGCTTCGGCGATGTCGGGCGTCAGGCGCTCATTGGAGGGAGTCCGCATCGGCGGCCTCCTGGGTGTCGGGCTCGCCAGCCGCGGGGGTGTCCGCTTCGGCGGGAGCCTCTTCGGCGGATGCGTCTACGGGTGCTTCCTCCGCGGGCGCTTCCTCGGCCTTCTTCGCAGCCTTTGGCTTCGCCTTGGCCTTGGCGGCGGGCGCCTCGGCCGGTGCCGGGGTCTCGTCCTCGAACCAATGCGCGCGGGCGGCCATGATGATCTCGTTGCCCTGCTCTTCGCTCAGCCCGAACTCGCCCAGCACACCGCCCTTGTCCTGCTCGCGCTGCGGCGGACGCCGCATCGGCGGGCCGGCAGCGGCGGCATCGGGATTGGCGCGACGCCGCGGCGCCTCGCGCTTTTTGGCGATCAGTTCGTCGGTGGCGAGATCGGCGAGATCGTCGAGCTCCTTGATCCCGGCCTTGCCCAGCACCACCAGCATCTGCTCGGTCAGGTGCGGGATATCGGCGAGCGCATCCTCGACGCCCAGTTCCTTGCGCTCTTCGCGGAAGGCGGCTTCCTGTCGTTCGATCGCCTCGAGCGCGCGGCTCTGGAGTTCCTCGGCGAGCTCCTGGTCGAAGCCTTCGATCGCGGCCAATTCGTCGAGCTGAACATAGGCGACTTCCTCGAGCTCGGCGAAGCCTTCGGCCACCAGCAGCTGCGACAGCGTCTCGTCGACGTCGAGTTCTTCCTCGAAGGTCTTGGAGCGTTCGGCGAATTCTTTCTGCCGCTTCTCGCTCGCTTCCTCTTCGGTCATGATGTCGATCTGGTTGCCGGTCAGCTGGCTGGCCAGCCGAACGTTCTGGCCGCGGCGACCGATCGCCAGCGACAGCTGATCATCGGGCACCACCACCTCGATCCGGCCCTCTTCCTCGTCGAGAACGACGCGGCTGACGGTGGCGGGCTGGAGCGCGTTGACGATGAAGGTGGCCTGATCCTCGCTCCAGGGGATGATGTCGATCTTTTCGCCCTGCAATTCCTGGACCACCGCCTGGACGCGGCTGCCCTTCATGCCGACGCAGGCGCCGACCGGATCGATGCTGGAATCATGGCTGATCACGCCGATCTTGGCGCGGCTGCCGGGATCGCGGGCAGCAGCCTTGATCTCGATGATGCCGTCGTAGATTTCGGGCACTTCCTGCGCGAACAGCTTGCGCATGAAATCGGGGTGCGCGCGCGACAGGAAAATCTGCGGGCCGCGGTTGTTGCGCTCCACCTTGCTGATGATCGCCCGGACGCGCTCGCCGACGCGGGCGGCCTCGCGCGGGATCTGCTGGTCGCGGCGGATGACGCCCTCGGCGCGGCCGAGGTTGACGATCACATGGCCGAACTCGACCGATTTGATCACCCCGGTGATGACTTCGCCCGAACGGTCCTTGAATTCCTCGAACTGGCGTTCGCGCTCGGCATCGCGGACCTTCTGGAAAATGACCTGCTTGGCGCTTTGTGCGTCGATGCGGCCGAGATCGATGGCAGGCAGCGGATCGACGATGAAATCGCCGACCTTGGCATCGGCTTCCAGCTTCTGCGCGGCGGCAAGGTCGACCTGCTTGAAATAGTCCTCGACCTCCTCGACCACCTCGACAACGCGCCACAGGCGCAGATCGCCCGTCACGGGGTCGAGCTTGGCGCGGATGTCGTTCTCGGCACCGTAGCGGTTGCGCGCGCTCTTCTGGATCGCCTCTTCCATCGCCTCGATGACGATTTCCTTGTCGATCATCTTCTC
>JAHJWA010000297.1 GCA_018828205.1 Alphaproteobacteria bacterium | reverse complement strand
CGCTGCGCACCGCGGGCTGGGCGAAGGTTTTTTCCAGCCAGCGCGCGGCCTCGGAGGCGATCTCGGGGTAGAGCACCAGATTGAAATCCGCCGCGCCGATCCGGGCGATGTCGGCGGGCGAGGCACCCAGCGGGGCGACGCAATTGATCTCGACACCCAGAGCGTGGAAAATCTTGCGCAGCTCGACCAGATCGTCGCGGTGGCGGAAGCCCAGCGCCGCGGGGCCGAGGATATTGGCGAGCTTGCGCTTTGCCCCGCGCGGACGGATGGTCCGATCCGCCAGCCGCCGGACCACCTGATAGAAGGTCTCCGACGCGCCCCAGTTCTCCTTGCGCTGGTAGCTGGGCAGTTCGAGCGGGATCACCGGGCAGTCGAGCTGCATCGCTTCGGCGAGGCCCGCGGGATCGTCCTGGATCAGTTCGGCGGTGCAGGAGGCGCCGACCATGATCGCCTGCGGGTTGAACCGCGCGATCGCGTCGCGCGCCGCGTCCTGAAACAATTGCGCGGTGTCCTTGCCCAGATCGCGCGCCTGGAACGTGGTGTAGGTCACCGGCGGGCGCTGGCCGTGGCGCTCGATCATGGTGAACAGCAGGTCGGCATAGGTGTCGCCCTGCGGCGCGTGGAGAATGTAGTGCATCCCCTCCATCGCGGTCGCCACGCGCATCGCGCCGACGTGTGGGGGGCCTTCGTAGGTCCAGACGGAGAGCTGCATCGGGCTAGACCTTCAGCATGTCGCGCCGCCGCAGCGGCCGGGCGAAGAGCTCGGCGAGATCGCCCGCCTGCTCGAAGCCGTGGATGGGTGAGAAGACCAGTTCGATCGACCATTTGGTCGCCAGCCCCTCGGCCTCGAGCGGGTTGGCGAGACCGAGCCCGCAGACGGTGAGATCGGGCCGGTCGGCGCGCAGCCGGTCGAGCTGGCGCTCGACGTCCTGCCCTTCGCTCAGCCGCACCGTGTGGGGCAGCAGCGCCAGTTCCTTGGCGTTGTGTTCGCGGTGAAGATAGGGCGTGCCGACCTCGACCGGGACCATGCCGAGCTCGTTCGACAGGAACCGCGCCAGCGGCACCTCGAGCTGCGAATCGGGCAGGAAGCTGATCCGCTTGCCCTCGAGCCGCGCGCGGCTGTGCGCGACCGCGCGCTTGGCCCGTTCGCGCCCCGGCGCCACCACGCGGTTGAAATGCATCTCGTCGACATCGAAAGCCTGTGCTGCGGCGTGGAGCCAGTCGGTCGTGCCCTCGGCGCCGAAGGGGAACAGCGCATCGAGCCGCCTCGCCCCGCGGTCGACCAGCGCCAGCGCGGTCTCGCTGAGGAAGGGCTGGGCGAGCAGAAAGCGGGTATCGGGGCCGACGGCAGGCAGATCGGCGAGATTGCGCGCGGGCAGCACGCCCACCCGCTCGATCCCGAGCTCGGCGAACAGCCGCAGGAACTGGTCCTCGACGTTATCGGGGAGCGCGCCGACTATCAGCAGCTGGGTGGGTGAGCCGAACTCGAGCGCGGGCATCTCGGGCACCAGCGAGGCGAGGCAGGCGTCCTCGCCCTCGGTGAAGGTGGTCTCGATCCCGCTGCCCGAATAGCTCAGAATGCGCACCCGCGGCCTGTGCTTGGCGCCGAGCCGCTGCGCCGCCTTGGCGAGGTCGAGCTTGATGACTTCGGAAGGGCAGGAGCCGACCAGGAACAGCGTCCGGATCTCGGGGCGGCGTTCGAGCAGCCGGTCGACCACCCGGTTGAGCTCGTCCTGGCAATCGACCATTCCGGCCAGATCGCGTTCCTCGATGATCGCGGTGGCGAAGCGCGGTTCGGCGAAGATCATCACCCCGGCGGCGGATTGCAGCAGATGCGCGCAGGTGCGCGAGCCGACCACGAGGAAGAAGGCGTCCTGCATCTTGCGATGCAACCAGACGATCCCCGTTAGCCCGCAGAACACCTCGCGCTGGCCGCGTTCGCGCAGCACCGGGGCATGGCCGGCGCCGCTCGTCAGCGAGGGCGCCGCCGCACTCACGCCGCTTTCGCCGTCATGGCTGGCCCGGACGCCTCGAGCCGTGCGGCCCTGAGCTTGAGCAGGAATTGCCCGGCGTTGATGACATAGGCCGCGTAGCCGGCCAGCGCGACCAGCATGCGCTGCTCCGCCGTGCCGATCCCGCCGAACAGCATCGCCAGATAGGCGGTGTGCAGCGCCAGCACGAGCATCGAGAAGACATCTTCCCAGAAGAACGCCTCGGCGAACAGCCAGCGGCCGAACACCACCTTCTCCCAGATCGAGCCGGTGATCATGATGGTGTAGAGCAGCAGCGTCTTGGCCACGATCGAGAGTTCGGCTGCATCCTCGCCGAGGCCTGTCGCGAGGTAGCGCAGCACGAGGACGAGGCTGATCAGAAAGACGAGGAATTGCAGCGGAGCGAGCAGACCCTGGACCAGCGTCCAGCGCGATTCGTCGCGGCGCCGGCGCTCCTCGGCGGTGTAGAGCGATTTGGCCGGTCTTCCTGCAACGGAGCCTTTGCGCCCGCTCGCAGGATATGTTCGATCCCCTACCATCTCGAGCGTTTACCTCCGCTGGATTGCTCGCAGACTAGGCATGCTGCGTCGTATGTGTCAATCTATCCTGACGACAAAGTTGACTGACACCGCTATGTCCTCCGGGGGCGAATTCGCGGTTTGCGTTGCGGCCCTCTTGGGTTTACGCTGACACTGTCCGGGCATTGAGACTCGATAGAGCCACCATTCCGGGCCTGACGCGATCCGCGCCGGTTCCAGACTGGGAGAGTCCTGGATGGCTAGGGGTAATGAACGCAGCGCGCCTGCGCTGGGCTTGGCGCAATCAGAAGCGAAGTCTGGAACGCGAAGTCGCCTTCGCCGACCAATCGTCGATAGCTCCGGGCGTCCTCCGATCCGCGCGATCTCTTTGGGAGGTCTGGTCGAGGGCGAGATCATTCCCCGCCTGTTGCTGGCGCATTGCGAGGTGCAGCGGGAAGTACACGACATCGGCGGTCAGGCGTTCGATCCCGCTGCTGCGGGCGGCGGCTTCGAACCCGGAGAGACGGAGCGATTTTCGACCCGTCCGCTCGAGCTCGAGGCTGCGGAATTGCTCGGAGAGGTAGAGGTCTTTCTCGCCCGCGGTGTCAGCGTGGAATCGATCATGGTCGATCTGCTCGCGCCTTCCGCGCGCCGGCTGGGCGAATTGTGGGAGGACGACGAATGCGATTTCGTCGATGTGACCATGGGTCTGTGGCGGCTGCAGGAGGTCATGCGCGAAATCGCGCTGCGCTCGCCCAGCCTGGTGCGCTTCTTCTCGGCCGCGCCGACGGTGCTGTTCACCCCCATGCCTGGCGATCAGCACAGTTTCGGCGCGCTCATGGTCGAGGAAATCTTCGCTCGCTCCGGCTGGGAGAGCGAAGTTCTTTTCCAACCCGAACGGCAGGAATTGCTCGCGATTGTTGCCGAGCGCAGCCTCGATTTGGTGGGATTGACCCTCAGTTGCGATTGTCCTACCGGCACCATTGCCGAGCTTATCGCGGCAATTCGTGCCGTGTCGCCCAATGCAGAGACACGGGTCATTATCGGCGGCCCGCTGGTCAATTCCGACCCCGGCCTGGTGGCGCTGGTCGGTGCGGACGGGACGGCATCCGATGCCCGATCGGCCCTGGCTCTCGCCCAGCGGCTGGTAACCACGACGAGTTTCTCGCTTGGTTGCGTGTGAATTCCGGAGAAGCTCTTGCTCACTCGCAAGCACAGTATTGAAGGACGGGCGCCTCTTGCCGACACCGAGGATGCGTTCGCCTCGCTTGATCCTGAGACGGCGATGCGGCTCGCTATGGTCGCGGGCGACATCACGCTGATCATCGACGACAGCGGCAAAGTCCTCGACAGTTCCGCCAATGCCGAAGCCTTCCCCGGCGTCTCCGAATGGGCCGGGCGCAACTGGCTCGACACGGTGAGCGAGGACAGCAAACACAAGGTGATGGAGATGCTCACCGGCGCGCGCCGGCAGCAGACCCAGCACTGGCGCCAGGTCAACCATATCGGCAGCGATGGCGAGTGGCCGGTCAAATATGTCGTCGTGCCGATCGGCGAGGGCGGTCGCCATATCGCGCTGGGGCGCGATGTGCGCGAATCCGCGGTGATCCAGCAGCGGCTGCTCCAGGCGCAGCAAGCGCTCGAGCGCGACTATCTGCGGATGCGGCGGATCGAGTCGCGCTATCGTCTGCTGTGCGATCTGTCCTCCGAACCGGTGCTGATCGTGGCTGCCGAGGGCCATCGCATCAAGGAAGCCAATCCCGCCGCGCACCGGTTGCTCGGCGCGAAGCCCGGCAGTCTCGAAGGCGCCAAGCTGCTCGGCTTGTTCGACCGCGCCGAGCGCGAACGGTTGATCGCCTATCTGGGCTCGGCGCTGACCGCTGGCTCGGTCTCGCCTGTCACCGCGCTGGTGGCCGAAGGCGGCGCTGAAGTGACCGTCTCGGCCACGGGGTTCCGCCAGCATGGCGGCCAGTT
>JAHJWA010000296.1 GCA_018828205.1 Alphaproteobacteria bacterium | reverse complement strand
GGAGGGCGTGACCATCCCGCAGACGGCGCCGATCAGCGTGGTCTTGCCCGCCCCATTGGGCCCGAGCAGAGCGAAAATCTCGCCCTTGGTGATGGTCAGATCGACATCGTCGAGCGCTCGGAGCCCGCCGGGATAGACCTTGGTCAGGCCGGTGAGCTCGAGAATGGGTTCGGACATCGGGTGCAATTGTGCCCGGCGCGGCAGGATTGCAAGTGCCGCGGGCTATCAGGGCAGCAGCAGGCTCGAATCGCCATAGCTGTAGAAGCGGCATTCCGCTGCGATCGCATGGGCATAGGCCGCCTGCATCCGCTCGCGGCCCATCATCGCGCTGACCAGCATGAACAGCGTGGATTTGGGCAGGTGGAAATTGGTCATCAAGCCGTCGACCGCGCGGAAGCGGTAACCCGGGGTGATGAAAATGTCGGTGTCGCCGGCGAAGGGGGCGATCACGCCCTCCTCGCCGGTCGCGCTCTCGAGCAGCCGCAACGAGGTGGTGCCGACCGCGATCACCCGCCCGCCAGCGGCCCGCGCGGCGTTGAGCCGCTCGGCGACCGCAGGCTCGATCCGGCCCCACTCGGCGTGCATCACATGGTCGGCGGTGTCCTGCGCCTTGACCGGCAGGAAGGTCCCCGCCCCGACATGCAGCGTGAGCATCTCGCGCGCGATCCCGGCCGCGTCGAGCGCGGCGACCAGTTCGTCGGTGAAATGCAGCGAGGCGGTGGGGGCAGCGACCGCGCCGTCCTCGCGCGCAAACATGGTCTGGTAGTCCTCGCGGTCCTGCGCATCGGTGCCGCGCTTGCCCGCGATATAGGGGGGCAGCGGCATGGTCCCGGCGCGTTCGAGCAGCAATTCGACCGGCTCGTCGCCGGCGAAGCAGAGGGTGAAACTGCCGTCCGCATGGCGGGCCTCGGCCTGCGCAGTCACGCCGCCGCCAAAGGTGATGAGATCGCCTTCCTTCAAGCGCTTGGCGTTGCGGATGAAGGCCTGCCAGCGGCGCAGGTCGATCCGTTTGTGCAGCGTAGCACCGATCCTGGCCTCGCCGCGGCGGCCTTCGAGCTGCGCCGGGATCACCCTGGTATCGTTGAACACCAGCACGTCGCCCGCGCGCAGCAATTGCGGGAGCTCGCGCACCCCGCGATCCTCGAAACCGCCTTCATTGCGGACCACAAGCATGCGCGCCGCGTCGCGCGGACGCACGGGGCGCAGCGCGATCCGCCCGGGCGGAAGCGCAAAATCGAAGAGGTCGATATTCATGGCAGAACCCGTCCCGGCGATGCGGGCCAAGCCGCGCGGGAATTACTCCCCGATCGGTGCGTTCAGATCGTCGGCGGTGATCTCGCTCGCCGGAGCCGGTCGCGGTGCCTGGGGTGCAGGAACCGGTTTGTTGTCGCTGGCGATCGACGCCTGGACCACCCGCGTCGGGTCGGCCGGGGGCTCGCCGCGGTTGATCGCATCGACCGCGGCCATGTTGGAGATCACGCGGCCGAGGTTGGTGTAGCGCTTGTCGAGGCTGAAGCGCGGATAGAAGACGATGAAGAACTGGCTGTTCGCGCTGTCCTCGCCCTGCGCGCGCGCCATCGACAGCGTCCCGCGGACATGCGGCATCGGGTTGAACTCGGCCGCGAGATCGGGAAGCGACGAACCGCCCTGCCCGGTGCCCGTCGGGTCGCCGGTCTGCGCCATGAAGCCGTCGATCACGCGGTGGAAGATCACCCCGTCGTAGAACCCCTGGCGGGTCAGCGTCTTGATCCGCTCGATATGGCTCGGCGCCCAGCTCGGCATCAGCCGGATCGCGACCCGCTCGCCATTGGAGAGGTCGAGCAGGAGGATGTTCTCGCGGTCTTCCTCCATGCTGTAGTTGATCGGGGCATAGACCGGTGCGGCTTCGGCGGGCGCGGCTTCGTCCGTGACTTCCTCGGCGGGGGTTTGTGCCGGGGCTTCCTGCGCCTGGGCCGGCATGGCAATTCCCGCCATCGGCGTGGCGACCAGCGCGGCGAGCGCGGCAAAGGCAGGCGAAAGCTTCAGCATGGAATATCCGTCTATTGGCATTTGAATTCGACGCGCCGTCTAGCTCCGACGCGCTGTCGGTTCAATGAATGGTTCAGTAGTCGCCCTTGCGCCCGGTCTCGTCGACCCGGGCCACCACATCGTCGCGCACCTGAGTGCTGACGAAGGGCGTGATATCGCCGCCATAGACCGCGATTTCCTTCACCAGCCGCGAAGCGATCGGCTGGAGCGAGACATCGGCCATCAGGAAGACGGTTTCGATATCCTCGTCGATCTGCTGGTTCATCCCCGCCATCTGGTATTCATATTCGAAATCCGCGACCGCGCGCAGCCCGCGCACGATCACGCTGGCGCCCTGCGCCTTGGCGAATTTCATCAGCAGCGCGTTGAAGCTGACCACCTCGACATTGCCCAGCCCCATGGTGGCGACCTCGCGTTCGACCATGGCGAGGCGTTCGGCGGTATCGAACATCGGGTTCTTGGAAGGGTTGGTGGTCACCCCGACGATCAGCCAGTCGACCAGCTTGCAGCCGCGCCGCAATATGTCGGCATGGCCGAGCGTGATGGGATCGAAGGTCCCGGGGTAGATGCCGATGCGTTTGCTCATGGAAGGATTACCTGTCTCTTTCGACGATGTAGCGCGCCAGCGCCTTCAGCAGGCTGGCGTCCTCGCCATGCGAGGCGAGCCGCGCAATCGCCTGATCGGTCAGCATCTTCGCCTGCGCGCGGGCCGGCTCGACCCCCATCAGCGTGACGAAGGTCGCCTTGCCCTGCCCCTCGTCCTTGCGCAGCGCCTTGCCCGCCTTGTCGGGGTCGCCCTCGACATCGAGCAGATCGTCGGCGATCTGGAAGGCGAGCCCGATGTCGCGGGCATAGGCGCGCCAGTGGACCCGGCCCTCGGGTGCCACGCGGCCGAGGATCGCGCCCATCTCGACGCTGGCGGCGAGCAGCGCGCCGGTCTTGAGCTGCTGCAGGCGGGTGACCTGCCGCAGGTCGTAATCCTGCCCTTCCG
>JAHJWA010000295.1 GCA_018828205.1 Alphaproteobacteria bacterium | reverse complement strand
GTGCTGGGCGCGACCTGCGGACGCGACGGCGTCATCGGCGGGGGCGCCTCGCCGCCCAGCGGTGGGCGCTGCGGCTGCGGCCTGGCGGCGCGCGCGGTGACGCAGCCGGTCAGCAGGGTGAGCGCGAGCAGCGCGGCTCCGGGTCTAAGCATTCTCTGGTCTTCCGCGATGGACGAGATGGGTGGCGCTCGCCGCGCCGAGCACGGGAGCGAGGAAATTGACGAAGGGCACCGCGAGCAGCGCCGCAACCAGCCCGCCCAGCACGAAGCGGGTCGCACCGCCGATCGGTGCGCTCTCGTCGCCGGCCTGGCGGTGGCGCAGCCAGACCATGTCCTGCAGCTCGCGCCCCAGCAGCAGCGCATTGGCGAGCCAGAACACCAGCGCCGGTCCGACCCCGGTGAACAGCAGCACCAGCGCGAGCGGCGAGACCGCCAGATTGACCAGCAGCGCGCGCCCCGTCGAGCGCAGGCTGCCGCCCAAGGCGCTGGCGAAAGAGAGCTCGGGGGCCGCGGCGGCGGCGGGATAGTGCCGCGCCTCGACCGCGCGGACCACGTCCTCGGCGAAGAACTGCAGCACCGCCAGCGCCACCAGCCGGAACAGCAGCCAGCCCGCGATCAGCACCGTCAGCACGGCGAGCAGCGCGCCCAGGCCCGAGCCGTCCTCGAGGCCCAGCCATTCGAGCGCGGCGTCGAAGGCGAAGCTCGCGGCCCAGCCGAGCAGCGCGAAGATCGCGAGCGTCACCGCCAGGCTCTTGCCGAGCACTTTGAGGATCGCGGGATCGCCCAATTGGCCGACCGACAGGGCAAGGGCGCGCGGGAGCGAGGTCATCAGAGCGCCAGCGATTGGCCGCGCCGCCCGCGCAAGTCAACGCCGCGCTTGGCCTCCGGGGGACGAGCCGCTAACGGGCCACGGCGAAACGCTATTTTCCGGAGCCTCAATGACCGAACCCCGCTACGACGTAATCGCCATCGGCAACGCCATCGTCGATGTGATGGCCCCTTGCGAGGATGCGCTGATCGCGGAGCTCGGGCTCAACCGCGGCGGGATGACGCTGGTCGACACCGCGCGCGCCAACGAACTCTACGAGGCGATGGGCCCGGCGCGCGAAATCTCGGGCGGTTCGGCGGCCAACACGCTCGCGGGCATGTCGGCGCTGGGCGCGCAATGCGCCTTCATCGGCCAGGTCGCCGACGACCAGCTCGGGCAGATCTTCGGTCACGACATCCGCGCCGGCGGGATCGATTTCGACACCCCGCCGCGCCCCACCAGCAATCACGAGACCGATCCGCCGACCGCGCGCTGCCTCATCTTCGTCACCCCCGATGGCGAGCGGACGATGAACACTTTCCTCGGCGCGAGCCAGTTCCTGCCCCCCGCCGCGCTCGACGACGCAATGATCGCCAGCGCCGCGATCCTCTATCTCGAAGGCTATCTCTGGGATCCCGAGGAACCGCGCCGCGCGATGCGCCGCGCGATCGAGGTCGCGCGCAAGGCCGGGCGAAAGGTCGCCTTCACCGCGAGCGAGAGCTTCGTGATCGAGCGCCACGGCGACGATTTCCGCAAGCTCATCGAAGAAGGGATGATCGACATCCTGTTCGTCAACGAGGGCGAGCTGGCGACGCTCACCGGCGAGGATGATTTCGAGGCGGGCGTCGCCGCGCTGACGGACAAGGTCGCGGTGCTGGTCGCCACGCGCGGTCCCGCCGGAGCGATCGCCGTCGCCGACGGGGTGCGCGCCGAAACCCAGGCGGAGAAGGTCGAGCGCGTGGTCGACACCACCGGCGCGGGCGACCTCTTCGCCGCCGGCTTCCTCACCGGGCACGCCCGTGGCGAACCGCTCGAGAAATGTCTGCGGATGGGCGCGATCTGCGCCGCCGAGGTCATCAGCCACTACGGTGCGCGGCCCGAGGCGGATCTCAAGGCGCTGGTCGCGGCTGCCACCGCCTGAGGCGGCGCGCCCGGCGGGCTATTCGGCGGCCTGGCTCGCCTCGCGTCTGACCTCGCGCCAGCCGATGTCGCGGCGGCAGAAGCCTTCGGGGAAGGCGATCGCATCGACCGCGGCATAGGCTAGCGTCTGCGCCTGGGTGACCGAGGGGCCCCTTGCGGTGACGTTGAGGACGCGTCCGCCGGTCGCGACGAGACCGTCACCGCGCGCAGCGGTGCCCGCGTGGAACACCTTCGCGCCGCCGGCCTCCGCCTCGCCCAGCGCGATCGCGCCGCCTTTCCTGGGGGTCGCGGGATAGCCCTCGGCGGCCATCACCACGGTGAGCGCGTAGTCCTCGGCGAACTGCGGCGCGGGCGCCTCGGCGAGCCGGCCTTGCGCGCAGGCAAGCATCAGCTCGCCCAGATCGCTCTCGAGGCGCATCATCAGCACCTGGCATTCGGGATCGCCGAAGCGGGCGTTGTATTCGATCAGCTGCGGGCCGTCGGGCGAGAGCATCAGCCCGGCGTAGAGCACGCCCGAATAGGGCATGCCCGCCGCGCGCATCGCCGCCACCGTTGGCTCGATGATGTCGGCCATCACCCGCGACTGGAGCCGTTCGTCGAGCACGGGAGCGGGCGAATAGGCGCCCATCCCGCCGGTGTTGGGCCCGGTGTCGCCCTCGCCGACGCGCTTGTGGTCCTGCGCGCTGCCGAAGGGGACGATCGCGGTGCCATCGGTGAGCGCGAAGAAGCTCGCCTCCTCGCCGGTGAGGAACTGTTCGATCACCACCTCGGAGCCGGCGCTGCCGAACTGGCCGTCGAACATCTCCGCCAGCGCTTCCTGCGCCTCCTCGCGGGTCTCGGCAATCACCACGCCCTTGCCCGCGGCGAGCCCGTCGGCCTTGAGCACGAAGGGCGCATCGAAGCTCTTGAGCGCGCCCCAGGCCTGTTCGAGCGAAGTGGCGCGGGCGTAGCGCGCGGTCGGAATCCCTGCGCGAATGCACAGATCCTTGGTGAAACCCTTGCTGCCCTCGAGCTGCGCCGCCTCGCGCGATGGACCGAACACCGCGACGCCGAGGCTGCGCAGATGATCGCCCAGCCCCGCGACCAGCGGCGCCTCGGGGCCGATCACCACCAGGCCGATATCCTTCTCGCGGCAGAAGCTGCCGACCGCGTCATGGTCGGCGGCGTCGAGATCGACGCAGATCGCGTGTTCGGCGATTCCCGGATTGCCCGGCGCGGCGAAGAAACTGTCCCCGGCAGCGGCCAGCAGGCGGGATTGCGCCAGCTTCCACGCCAGCGCATGTTCGCGCCCGCCCGAGCCCAGCAGAAGGATATTCATGGCGAGCGATTCTCCGGATGACGATGGAACTGGTGCCGGGCTCGTAGCGCGCAGCGGCGACGGCGACAACGCGCAGCCCTATTCGATCAGCGAGATTTCGGCGCTGCTCAAGCGGACGGTCGAGGACCGCTTCGGCTTCGTGCGGCTGCGCGGCGAGCTTTCGGGGGTCAAGCGCGCGGCTTCGGGGCATCTCTACGCCACGCTCAAGGACGACAAGGCGGTGCTCGACGCGGTGATGTGGCGCGGCAATTGCCAACGGCTGCCCTTCGCCCCCGAGGACGGGCTCGAGGTCGTCGCCACCGGCAAGCTGACCACCTTCCCCGGGCGCTCCAAATACCAGATCGTGATCGAGCGGATGGAGCTGGCGGGCGAGGGCGCGCTGCTGGCGCTGCTCGAGCGGACCAAGGCGCGGCTCGAGGCCGAGGGGCTGTTCGCGTCCTCGCGCAAGCGCAGGCTGCCCTATCTGCCGCGCACGATCGGGGTTGTGACCTCGCCCACCGGCGCGGTGATTCGCGACATCCTCCACCGGCTGGCGGACCGCTTCCCCAGCCGCGTGATCGTCTGGCCGGTGCTGGTGCAGGGCCAGGGCTCGGCGGATCAGGTGGCCGCCGCGGTGCGCGGCTTTTCCGATTTGCCCGAAGGGCACCCCGACCGTCCCGACCTGGTCATCGTCGCGCGCGGCGGCGGCTCGATCGAGGATCTGTGGAGCTTCAACGAAGAAGTGGTGGTCCGCGCGATCGCCGAGTGCTCGATCCCGACGATCAGCGCGGTCGGGCACGAGACCGACACCACGCTCGCCGATTACGCCGCCGATCGCCGCGCGCCCACGCCGACCGCCGCCGCCGAACTGGCGGTGCCGGTG
This sequence comes from Alphaproteobacteria bacterium, assembly GCA_018828205.1. Lineage (GTDB taxonomy): Bacteria > Pseudomonadota > Alphaproteobacteria > Sphingomonadales > Sphingomonadaceae > Qipengyuania. Next base: position 7,079 of record JAHJWA010000295.1, on the reverse strand, counting down.
CGCGCCGAGCTCGCCGCGACGCTGGACGATCTTGCCCATCGCCAGCGGCAATGCGCCTTGCGCCCGGTGGCGCTGGGTCGCGAGCGGCTGGAGGCGCGCGTCGGACGGCTGCCCAGGCCCGAGGCGCTGCTGCAGGGCCCGGCGCAGCGGCTCGACGATGCCGGCGAGCGGTTACGCCGCGCGCTGAGGGACCGCGCGGGCAAGGGGCGCGAGGCTTTGGGCTTGCTGCGGCTCTCGCCCGCGATGCTGCAGCGCGGATTTCGCGATGCCAAGCAGGCGCTCGACCGCCAGCGGCTCGATCCGGCGCTGGTCGTCCGGCCGATCGCCGAGCGGCGTGCGGCGCTCGATGCGCTGGCGCGGCTCGCGGAGCAGCTTCACCCCGATCGCCCGCTCGAACGCGGCTATGTCCGCGTCATGGATGGCGCGGGTCGCACGCTTACCCGCCGCGCCGATGCCGCTGCGGAAAACCGGCTGGTGCTCAAGTTCCACGACGGCGAACTGGGCGCGACCCCCGAGGGGGCGACCGCGCCTTCACCTAAGCCTTCACCCCCGCCACCGCCCAAGCCGGCACGCGCCAAGCGATCACCGGAACCGCCCAGACGACAAACCGATTTGTTCGAGTGACCGCAGCTTGCTAGGGAACCCCTCATGTTGATGTCATCGGAACGCAATTCGGGCAGCGAAGCCAAGCTGCATTACGGCCCCAACGGCTTTCGCGTGCTGCGCACCGGCCAGCATGTGTTCTGCGGGGGCAGCGGCCAGGCGATCCCGCTGGAGGAGCTGCGCTATTGGAGCGTGCACCATCAGGAAGCCTATGCCAGCGCCGAACTCGCCACCCAGCGGCTGAAGCCTTGATCCTGCGCCGCGCGGGCGCACCGCTGCTTGCCATTCTCGGCCTCGCCGCCTGCTCCACCGCGGACCGGCAGGTTTCGCGCCCCGAACCGCCGCAGACCAGCGTGGTGCAACCCGTCCGCACCCCCGTGGAACCCCGGCCAGCCGCTCCGGCCCCGGCTCCGGCCCCAATTCCGTCGCGCCCCGAGATCTTCAGTTTCGACGGCGCATTGACCCAGGGCGGGTGGATCCGCGGCCGGGTCCCGCCGGGAACGGTCTCCGCCACGCTCGACGACACCGAACTCGCGCTCGACGACGAGGGCTATTTCTTTGCCGCTTTCGACCGCGACGCCGGGCGTCAGGCGATGCTTGCGGCCACGCTCGGCGACGGGCGGGTGATTCGCAGCCCGGTCGCGGTGTCGCCGCGCGACTGGAACATCGAACGCGTCGATGCGGCGCTGCGCCCCGGCGGCTCGTCCGAGTCCTTCCGCCGGCGCCGTGCGCCCGAACTCGAGCGGATCTATCTGTCGCGCCAGCGCGAGACCGGGGCTGAAGGCTGGCGGCAGGATTTCGTCTGGCCGGTGCGCGGGCGCATCTCGGGTCGGTTCGGGTCGCAGCGGATCTACCGCGGCGAGCCGGGCAGCTATCACACCGGTCTCGACATCGCGACCGGCGAGAGCGGCACGCCTTTCGTCGCCCCCGCCGACGGCGTGGTGGTGCTGGCGGTCGACAATTTCAGCCTCGAGGGGCAGCTGCTGATCATCGATCACGGGCTGGGGCTCAACAGCGCCTTCCTCCATTGCTCGCGAATTCTCGTCAGCGAGGGCGAGCGGGTCCGGCAGGGCCAGCATATCGGCGATATCGGCGCCTCGGGGCGCGCGACGGGGCCGCATCTCCACTGGGGGCTGACCTGGCGCGATGCGCGGCTCGATCCGCTGCTCTTCCTCGACGGCGCAGGCTGATCCCGAAGCGGAGCGCGCCGATGCGCCGGACGATTGTGGTGAGCGCCTTCGCGGCGGGGATGCTGGTGCTGACCTGGAGCCGGGCGGCCATTCTGCCGATCGATCCCTCTGCGCCCGTCACCGCCGAGATGGTAGCGCGGGGCGACCCCGCTGCGGCCATGGCAGGCTCGCCGCTGGCGCTCGTGGGGGTCTGGCATCTCGAGAGCGAAACCCGCGATTTCGGCGGCTATTCGGCGCTGATCGCGTTGTCGGACGGGTCACTGCTCGCGGGCAGCGACACCGGAACGCTGCTCGGGATCGACGATCCCGGCACGGCGGGGATGAGCGGGCGCTATCCCGAACTCGCGGTCACCGAGGGGCGCGACAAGCGCGATGCCGATCTCGAGGCGCTGACGCTGGATCGCGCGAGCGGGACGATCTGGGGTGCCTATGAGAGCAGCAATGCGATCGAGCGCTATTCGCCCGGTCTCGCGCGGCTGGGGCGGGTGACCCCCGTCAAAATGCAGCGCTGGCGGGGCAATGGCGGGCCCGAAGCGATGGTCCGGCTCGCCGACGGACGCTTTCTCGTCCTGGCCGAGGTGAGCCGGCGTTCGGCCGCCGAAGGCCACCGTGCGGTGCTCTTTGCCGGCGATCCGACATCGGGCGAGCAAGGCGTGGGCTTCGCTTTCGCCGCACCCGGCGGCATGCGGCCGGTCGACATGGCCCAGCTCGCCGATGGCACGGTGCTGGTGCTGCTGCGCAGCGTCGAATGGTATCTCCCGCCCCGCTTCGGCAGCGCGATCGCGGTGCTCGATCCCGAGAGGATCGAAGCGGGCGGCCTATGGAAGCCCGAGCGTGTGATCCCGCTGCCCGAGGCCGTCCCGCAGGAGAATTACGAGGGCCTGGCGGTTGCGGCCGCCGGGCAGACCGGCGCAGCGCGGCTGTGGCTGATCTCGGACGACAATCTCAGCGGGCTGCAGCGCACGCTGCTGGTCGCGCTCGACTGGCGCCCCTAGCGCGCCCACGCGAAAGGGCGCGCGGAAGCATCCGCACGCCCTTCAGCTGAACCGAACTGGCTTGAAGCGCGCTTAGGCGGCTTCGGCAGTGGCGGAAGCCGCCTTCTTCAGCTCGCGCTTCACCTTGAGCGCGCGATCGCTGAGCTTGATGTCGCTGGTCTTGAGCAGCCAGTTGTCGAGCCCGCCATTGTGCTCGACCGAACGCAGGCCCTGCGTCGAGACGCGGAACTTGAAGCTGCGGTCCAGTCTCTCGCTCATCAGCGTGACGTTCTGGAGGTTGGGCAGGAAGACCTTCTTGGTCTTGTTGTTGGCGTGGCTCACATTGTGGCCGACCTGTCGGCCCTTGCCCGTCAGTTCGCAGATGCGCGACATGATAAATCTCTCATTCGATTGTTGCCGCAGAGCTTGGGCTCGCGGTGACTGTACAGAACCGGCCTGTCCCGGAAAGCGGCGCGCTTAGCGCCGGGCTTGCGAATCGTCAAGGCGGGGTTTGATCTTGCCAAGCCCTGCGACCGTCTCTAGCCGAAGATCGTCACCAAGGAGAGTCTGATGAACAAGTTCTTTTCCGTAGCCATTCTCGCCGGTTCGGCGCTGAGCCTCGCGGCTTGCGATGTCGACCAGACCGAAGAAGGCAGCATGCCCGAAGTGAACGTCGAAGAAGGCAACATGCCCGAATATGACGTCGAGCCCGTGGATGTCCAGGTCGAGACCGGCACCGACACCGTTGAAGTGCCGACGCTCGATGTCGACGTCACGCAGCCCGACGCCGAAGGCGAGCCCGCCACCGGCGACGAGTAAGCCTGTCGCCGGTCCGGCACCCGGCCCCCCAGAAGGAAGGCCCGTGGTGTTCGGCCGGCAGCATATGGATCGCGCGCTCGACATGGCGCGCGCCGCCGGCCTCGCCGGCGAAGTCCCGATCGGTGCGGTCGTCGTCAAAGACGGCCGCATCGTCGGTCGGGGCGGCAACAGCCCGCGAGGCGACCACGATCCGACCGCGCATGCGGAGATCGCCGCGATCCGCGCCGCCGCCGCCCACCTTGGCCAGGAACGGCTGACCGATTGCGAACTCTGGGTGACGCTCGAACCCTGCGCGATGTGCGCGGGAGCCATCGCCCACGCCCGGATCGCCAAGCTCTATTACGCCGCCCCCGATCCCAAGGGCGGCGGGGTCGAGCACGGCGCGCGCGTGTTCGATCACCCGCAATGCCTGCACCGGCCCGAGGTCTACGCCGGTATCGCCGAGCAGGAGGCTGCCGAACTGCTGCGCGCCTTCTTCAGGGAGCGGCGCTAGTCAGAGCCCGCGCCAGATGTTCAGTGCAGCATCGTCCGCGGGCCCGAAGCGCTGCGAATCGCAAGCGGTGGGCCGGAACCTTCGGTCGTAGCACAGCCGAATTTCCTCCAGCCAGCCGCGCGCAGTCGCCTTGATCCCCACCGCATCCTTGCGCCAGCCGCGGTTCGCGGCGACGAAGACCTCGCGCAGATCGCCTGCGGTCAGCGCCTGTTTGCGCGACAAGCGGTCGAGATCGGGCCAGCGCAGCGAATCGAACAGGATATTGCTGACCCGCAAATAGGTTCGCGGTGTGTGCGCCATGCAGGCGCCGTGCTGGGCCCATTGCCGCGCCACCAGCCGCGCCGAGGGGCTGCGGCACATCTGCCCGGCGAGCTGCGCTCCGGTGGGTCGCTCGCTGGTCGGGCACCATTGCGGCCAGAAGCGCGCGCTGTGCGGCCACAGCCCGTGCAGCACCAGGCCGAATCGCCCCTCGCGCCCCGAACACTGCCGCGTATGGGCCCGCTGGCCCGCGCGCGGCTTGCAGAACTCGGGCGACCAGCTCAGCGCCATCGTATAGCCGGTTGTGGGCGCGGTGCGGACCGGGCCGTCGGGGCGGATCTCCGGCGCTGTCGCAGTCGCCGGAACCCGGCACTGATAGGCCTGCGCGGCGAGCGGACTGGCGCAGGCGAGCAGCAGCAGGGGCACCGCCGCGCGGATCACGGCGCGCAGGTCACAGCGCCCGACTCATAGCGGGGTGAAATCCAGCCCGATATCCGCCGCGGGCGCGCTCTGCGTCAGCCGCCCGACCGAGACATAGTCCACCCCGGTCGCCGCCTTGGCGCGAATGGTGCCGAGATCGATCCCGCCGCTGGCCTCGGTCGGCACCCGTCCCGCGACCAGCGCCACCGCCTCGCGCAGCGCGGGCGGGTCCATATTGTCGAGCAGCAGCCGCGTCGCGCCCGCCGCGAGCGCCGGTTCGATCTGGTCGAGCCGATCGACCTCGCAGATGATCTCTTCGACCCCTGCCGCGACCGCGCGGCGAACCGCCTCGCCCACCGAGCCCGCGACCGCGACGTGGTTGTCCTTGATCATCGCCGCATCCCACAGCCCCATGCGGTGGTTCGAAGCGCCGCCCATGCGGGTGGCGTATTTCTCGAGATGGCGCAGCCCGGGCAGCGTCTTGCGCGTGTCGAGCAGCGTGCAGGCGGGATTGTCCATCGCGCGGACATAGTCGCGCACCAGCGTCGCTATGCCCGAGAGATGCTGGACGGTGTTGAGCGCGGCGCGCTCGGCGGTCAGCATCGCGCGGGCATCGCCCGAGAGCCGCATCAGCTCGGTCCCGGCAGGCACCTCATCGCCCTCCGCCACCAGCGCTTCGATTGCCATTTCCGGGTCGAGTGCGCGGAAGAAGGCCGCCGCGACCGGCAGCCCGGCAACGACGATCGGATCGCGGCTGTCCATAACCCCCGAAAAGCGCGCGTCTTCGGGGATCACGCTCTGGCTGGTCACATCGCGCCCGCCGCCGGGCATGCCCTCGCCCAGATCCTCGGCCAGCGTGGAGCGGACGAATGCGGCCAGGTCGAAACCGGGAAGGGTGAAGATGGTCATGCAGGCGGAGTGGCGCAGATTGGCGGTGGGCTCAAGTGCGGCGAAGCGCGGGGCCCGCAGGTCTTGTCGACCGGCGGCTTCGAGGAGTTTGCCAGGGGCTTGCCGTTCCACCGCCTCAGCTTCGGCGAGCTGGGCAGGCAACGGGGCCTTCGACGCCGATCCTTACTTGCGCTTCCGGCCGGATGTATTGAGATCGGGCTTGGGCGGTGGTTTCCAGTTCGGCGGAGGAACCGGTCGTTGTCTGCTCGTGCCCAGCCCCATGGCGCCCGGCTGCTGGCGCACCAGACCCGAGGTGTCGGCCTGTGCGGCCTCCGCGGCGTCAGCGCCGCCCCGCATCAGATTGATGCGGTCGCGGATTCGCCCGGCCTCCTCGAAATCGAGAGCGCGCGCCGCCGCTTCCATTTGGCTTTGGAGATCCTCGATCGTCTTGCTCATAGCTACTCAACGCATTTGCGTGAGCTCTGGTCCCATCGCGCGAAAACCTCGGTTCTTCGAGGTCTGTCTCGAACATCCTGAACGCCGAAGCACTGCTCTCAGGGGCAGGAGGCGATCGTGACGAATCCATGGTCCGAGATGGGTGGATTTGCTGCGCGAACAGAGAGCCATGACTGCCGCGCCGCCAGACCGGGGGGCTGAAAACGAATTGAACCGCGCAGGGCCAGGCGCTAAATATTCGCCATGCTGTGTGCAATCGCAGGAAGCCAACAACAGCGCCGCATTTTTTCGGCGGTGTTCGTGCGCGCGTGCGGTTCATAGGATAGCCAGACCAAGCATCCAGAACCATTTTCGCTATCACCCCGCCCGGCCGGCGGGGTTTCTATGCTGGTTGGGCCCTTCTTCGAGGACAAGGAGCATGTTTCTAACGACCGATCCTGCTATCGAACGGGTCGCATTGGGCGTGATCAACCGGACTTTGCCAAAAAGCGACTGGACCCACGAAGGTCACTTCGCCGCCGCCTTGTGGCTGTGTCGCTATCGCCCCGGGCTTACCCGCCCCGAAGCGATCCGCACACTCATCCGTCGCTACAACGACGCGACCGAGACCCCCAATACCGAGACCAGCGGCTACCATCACACCATCACTCTGGCATCGATGCGGGCAGCGGCCCATCATCTGGCCGGCTATCCGGGCGAGGTGCCGCTCCAGGCTGTGCTGTCCTCGCTCATGGCGTCCAGGCTCGGAAGCCCGGATTGGCTCCTGGCCCATTGGAGCCGGGAAGTGCTGTTCAGCGTGGTGGCGCGCCGCGGATGGGTTGATCCGGACATCTCGCCGCTCCCGTTCTAGATTGCCTGACCTAGTGCACGAAGCGCGCCACCACGTCGCGGTAGCTGCGGCTGACCTTCACCTCGGCCCCGCTGTCGAGCACCAGGAAGCATTCGCCATTGGTGTGCGGCTTGACCTGGCGGACCTGG
>JAHJWA010000294.1 GCA_018828205.1 Alphaproteobacteria bacterium | reverse complement strand
CGCGCGGTCAGACCTGTGGCCGGGACGCAACAGCGCGGAAACTTCCTCCGGTGTGCCCTGCGGGACACACGTATAACACTCTGAAAAACAATAAAAACCAGCGATATTTCGCGCCTGCGGCATAAACCGTGGATGCGTGTCTTTATCATGTCACATAAGAGTCGCTTGGCAGCGGCGAGCCCGCTAACGGCGGGACGCGTTATTCGTTCCCCATCCATTTCACGAGTCGAAGGGATCCGCTCGATGAAGATTAAATACCTCCTGGCAGCATCGGTTGTCAGCCTCACCGCAGCCACCGGCATGATCGCCGCACCGGCCGCCGCCCAGCAGATCGTTACCGGTGTCGAAGGTTCGGTCCAGGACGATGCAGGCAACCCGCTTCCCGGTGCCACCGTCACCGTCACCGACACCCGCACGGGTCAGAGCCGCGCACTGACTGCCGGCAGCGATGGCCAGTTCCGCGTCGACAGCCTCGTCACCGGCGGCCCCTACACAGTCACCGCGACCGCTCCGGGCTTCGAGGGCCAGACCGTCAACGAGGTCTATCTGACCCTTCAGGGCAACACCCAGTTCGTCTTCGAGCTGACCAACGCTGCTGCCGGTACCGAGAACACCATCGTCGTGACCGGCGCGCGCGCCAATGTTTCGCGCCTCGCGGTCGGTCCGGGTCAGTCCTTCGGCGAAGGCACGATCGAAGCCTTCCCTTCGATCTCGCGCGACATTCGCGACATCATCCGCATCGATCCGCGCGTCAGCCTCGACCGCTCGAACGAGGTCGACCGCGTGTCGTGCCTCGGCGGCAACGACCGCACCAACTCCTTCACCGTCGACGGGATCGCGCAGTCGGATCTGTTCGGCCTGAACGGCACCCCCTTCGCCAGCCGCAACTCGCTCCCGCTTCCCTATGACGCGGTCCGCGAGACCTCGGTCGAATTCGCGCCCTTCGACGTGCAATACGGCCAGTTCACCGGCTGCGCCATCAACGTCGTGACCCAGTCGGGCCAGAACGAATTCCACGGCTCGGCCTTCTTCACCTACACCAGCGACAGCCTGCAGGGTGAAACCGCCGACGGCGTCGATTTCTCCGCTTCTCCCTACAAGGAAAAGCGTTGGGGTGCGACGCTGGGTGGTCCGATCATTCCCGATCGCCTGTTCTTCTTTGGCGCCTATGAAGAGACCGATCTCGGCGACAGCTTCCAGTTCGGCCCCGCCGGCGAGGGCTTCCCCAACGAAGTCAATTTCGTCACCACCGAGCAGTTCAATCAGTTCTCGCAGATCTTGGCCGACACTTACGGCATCGAATCGGGCGGCCTGCCGCGCAACCTGAGCGAAAGCAGCAGGCGCTACTTCGGCCGCATCGACGCCTATATCACCGATGATCATCGCCTCGAGGCGACCTATCAGCGGCTCGAGGAAGAAAACGTCGAATCCGACGATTTCTCGAACAACTCGAACATCTTCACCGGCCTGAACTCCTTCGAACTCGAGGGCACCGAGAGCGATTACTACTCTCTGCGTCTCTATTCGACCTGGTCCGACATGTTCAGCACCGAGCTGCGCGCCAGCCGTGCGATCGTGCAGGATCTTCAGGGCCCCGTCGGAGGCGGCGAGGCGCAGAGCGAGAATCCGATCCCGCGGATCGTGGTCGGCGTTCAGAACGGCACTGAATTCGGTTCGCTCGTCGCCGGTCCGGGTTTCTCGCGCACCTCGAACGACCTCAAGACCACCGTCACCCAGGTCAAGGCTCTCGGCCGGATCAACGCCGATGCGCACCAGATCACGGTCGGCTTCGAGTGGAACGAGCTCGACGTGTTCAACCTGTTCGCTCAGAACTCGACCGGCACTTTGACCTTCGCAAATATGGATGATTTTGCCGCGGGCCTCATCTCCGGGGGAACGAACACCTTCCCGGGCGGCGAGCAGATCGTCAACGGTGAAGCCGCCGGCGCATACGGCAACTTCACCGCAACCGGCGACATCAATGATGCCGCGGCGAACTGGAAGCGCACCACCTGGGTGGGTTACATCCAGGACGACTGGCAGCTCAGCAGCCAGTTGAGCGTGATCGGCGGCCTGCGGGTCGAATGGCTCTCGGGCGATGCTCCCACGCAGAACCCGGCGTTCTTCGATCGCTACGGCTTCACCAATTCGAACGGCTTCGGCAAGATCGACCCGGTGCTTCTGCCGCGTCTCGGTTTCACCTACGACCTCTATAACGACGGCTTCTTCACCAACACTCAGGTGAAGGGCGGCGTGGGTCGCTTCACCGGCGGCGATCCGGCGGTCTATTTCTCCAACGCCTTCTCGAACAACGGCTTTGCAGTTGGTTTCGGTCGGACGGGCGTAGCCGGATGTTTCCCGGCTGGAACCCAGGCCGATGTCGTCGACGGCGGGACCTTCACCGGCGTGCCGACGTGTGTCGTCGCGGACGCCGCGGAGCAGTCTGCCCGCGGTCTTGCCGATACGCAGTCGACCAGCCCCGACTTCCAGCAGCCGACCGTCTGGCGCGCCAATTTCGGTTTCTCGACCGACTTCGGCGTGGGCGACGGCTTCCTGAGCGACTGGAACCTCACCGCCGACTTCATCTACAGCCGGTTCGAGAACCCGGTCGATTTCGTCGATCTGTCGCAGGTGCCCGATACGCGTCGTCCGGGCGGTGCCTTCACCGTTGACGGTCGTCCGATCTATCGCGCCATCGATCCCAGCATCGCGGGTTGCACCGCGACCCTGGTCGACCAGGGCGGTCGTCCCCCGGTCTATACCAACGTCAACCCGGTCTGCTTCAACACCAGCCGCGATGACGAGATCCAGCTGGTCAATGGCGAGAGCTTCGACAGCAAGATCGCCTCGCTGATCCTCAGCAAGCGGATCGGCAGCGGCGTCTTCACCGGCGAGCGCGGCAATATCCTCTTCAACCTGGGCTATGCCTACACCGATGCGGAGAACAACCGTTACAGCAACAGCTCGACCGCGACCTCGTCGTTCGACGTCGTTGCGGCTGCGGATCGCCAAATGGTATCGCCGGCACGCAGCGAATTCTCGAGCAAGCACAACATCACCGCGGCGGTGAACTTCCGGGAGCAGTTCTTCGGGGATTACGACACAAGCTTCGGGCTCATCTTCATCGCCCGCTCGGGTCGTCCCTACTCGATCGTCTTCGACAACGGTCCCTCGAGCGTTCTCAACGACAGCGCCAGCGGCGATTTCAACTCGCTGCTGTACGTTCCGACGGGAATCAACGATCCGAACCTTGCCCCGACCAGCAATGCCGATGCGGTCGCGGCACTCGATGCGTATATTTCCAACACGCCTTGCCTGAACGACTTCCGTGGCCAGACGGTCGAGCGTAACAGCTGCGAAAATTCGTGGTTCTACGATCTCGACCTGCGCTTCAGCCAGGATATCCCCGGCCCGGCGCGCGCATTCGGGATCACCGACGATCGTCTGAAGCTGTTTGTCGATGTCGACAACTTCCTCAACCTGATCGATTCCGACGCGAACGTGTTGAAGACCTACGGCTACACCGAGGGCGTCGTCCGCGGCGACGTCGATGCCCAAGGTCGTTACGTCTACAGCAACTTCACCGGTCCCCGCGATCCGCTGGTCCAGAGCTCTTCCTCGCTCTGGCGGGTCCAGCTCGGCGTGAGCTACGAGTTCTAGACGAACCCGTACCGCTTGACCGGAACGACACGAAGCGGCGGTCCCCCACAAGGGGGCCGCCGTTTCCTTTTGGCGGACACGCCGCGTCCGCCGGAACGCGGGGCGGCGGGGCGGCGTTCTAGCTCCATGACCGCTTCCCCCAGCCGCTACCGCGCGACCCGCCGCCGCCCCAACCCCTGGGTGATCGCGGGCGTGGCGGTGCTTCATCTGGGCATTTTCTATGGCCTCATCCGCGCGCTCGCGCCCGGCGCGGTGCAATCGGTCGAGAAT
>JAHJWA010000293.1 GCA_018828205.1 Alphaproteobacteria bacterium | reverse complement strand
GCTCCCCCGCCGCCACGGGTTCTTCATCCAGAGGCTGAACGCCGAAGCGGGGTCAGCTGCTGCGCTGCAGGACGCCGCAGGCGATGCGCGAACCCGCGTCGCCGGCCGGATCCGTACGATAATCGTCCGCACCGGCATGGACCACCAAGGCGGCGCCGTCATTGTCGAAGATTTCCTCGAGCGCGGATGTCGGCGTGTCGCTGACATCGACCGTAGCCGTCGCGCTGCCCGAGGCGTCGACCTGCAGATTGGGCATGTCGCCGAGATGGCTGCCGCCGGGCGACTGCGTGCCATGGGTGCGGTTATAGGGGTTGAGATGGCCGCCGGCGCTGGTGAAGTCGGGGGCACGGCAGGCGCCGGTGGTGTGGAGGTGGAAGCCATGCGGTCCCGGCTCCATGCCGTTGACCGTCACCGCCACCGAGAGCTGTTCGCCATCGGACAGCAGACGCGCCGTACCCGCGGGCTGGCCATTCGCGAAGCTCAGCGAGGCCGTGCCGACCTGTTGGGTGGTGAGCTCGGTTGCGACATCGTCGGCCAAATTCTCGACTGTGGTGCAGGCGGAGAGCGCGGTAGCGCCCAGCAGAATGATCGGAAAGCGGATGGACATCGAAGGTCTCCCATAGAGGTTGAAGGGTTGGCACTCGATGACCCAACGAAAAAGGGGCCGGATTGCTCCGGCCCCTCTGACTTATTGACGCTTTGCGTCAGACTTACATGCCCGAACCCGGACCGTAGGTCACTTCGACGCGACGGTTCTGCAGTTCGCGAACACCGTCGGCAGTCGGGACACGCGGCTGCGTTTCGCCGAATGCCTGGCTGTTGATCCGACCATTGGGGATGCCACGTGCACCCAGGTAGTCGCGGACCGAAGCGTTGCGACGCTCGGCGAGGCCCTGGTTGTACTGGTTGGTACCCGAACGGTCGGTGTGACCAGCCAGCATGACCGAAGCCGTGCCGCAGTTGGCGTAAGCCGAAACCGCGTTGTCGAGAATGGTCGCTGCTTCCGGAGTGATGTCCGATTTGTCCCAGTTGAAGAAGACAATGTACGGACCCGTCTCGCAGACCGGCGCCGGAGGCGGCGGCGGGGGCGGGGGAGGCGGCGGGGGCGGCGGGGGCGGCGGAGCCACCGGAACGACCGCAGCCGGAGCACCGAAGTTGTAGCTCAGCGTGCCGAGGATCGAGTGCGTGCGCACATCGCCCTGCAGCGTGCGACCCAGCGCATCGGTCAGTTCGACATTGTCCGAGGTGAACAAGCGATACTTGAGGCCGACATCGACATTGTCGCTCAGCGGAGCGCGAACGCCCGCCAGGACCTGCCAGGCAAAGCCCGTGTCCGAATCGTCGAACGAAGCGGGCTGGCTCTGACTGATGAAGCCTTCCATACCGGTGCGAGCAACGCCGACGCCGCCACCGACGAAGCCCTGAAGGCCGTCATCGGGACCGAAGTCGAACATGCCGTTGAGCATGAAGCTGAGCACATCGAGATTGCCGCCAGCAGCATACAGGCCAGCAGGCGCGAGGACCGGACCGACACCGATGCCGGTAGTCCCAGCGGTAACGGTTTCCAGGTCGGCATCGCGATAGCTGGCTTCGGCTTCGAGACGGAACGCCCCGAAATCATAGCCCACGAAGCCGCCAACGTCGTAGCCCTTGTCGGCTTCGACGATGAGCGTGTCACCGGTCGCACCGATGTCGAAATCCGTGTCTTCGACGATCATGGCACCGCCCTCGACGCCGACGTACCATTGGCCGTCGCGTGCGAGAGCCGGCGACGCCAGAGCCGTCGAAGCCATCGCCATTCCTATGACGAGTTTCCGCATTATAAAATTCCCCTTATTGCGTATTAAAGCCACCGAGTGGCGCGTTATCTAACTTTTACCCGGTTGGGTGGCAAGCGGACAATACCCGGAACTGTTGCAAGAATGCCTCGATATGGCTTGTCTTGTAAACATTGCGATGGATTCCGTCCGTCCGGCGATTGGAACGCTGATGTCCGGCGGTAGTTCCCATCAAGCCGAAGGAAAAATTCCCGAATGTCTCAAAGCGGTTATCAGCGCTGAAATCGCAACGCGGGCTTCGGAGTCGACCGTCGTTCCCCCGCTCGGTTCGGCGGGTTCCGAAGCCACGTTCCAGCCATTCGAATAGTAGCCGATCTGCCTGGTGTCGAGTCGCAGCACGCTCATGCCATCGACCGGCGCCTGGAACAGCCAGCCCGATCCTTGATAGATCGCGATCGCGCCGTCCTGCCCCTCCCAGCCGCCGGTCGCAGCGACCGCAACCAGATAGGCATCGCCCGGTTCCGGCTGGGTCGGGGGATCGGTGCGCTCGGTAAGGACAGTCGCCTGGACCAGCGCGTCGATCCGCGCCAGCGCTTCGTTGACAAGGAATTCCTTCTGGCTCTGGCCCGGGCGTGGCTGTGCTGGGGGCCGCGCAGGCTCTCGGGCTCGGCGGCGGAATAGAAGGTCGCGCGCGCCCCGCCGGGCCAGACCAGCTGCCGCCGCGAGGGCTCGAAGCGCGGACGTGCGCGCGGCGAGGCGATCGCCAGCAAGCCGCTGTCGCCCTCCACCATCACCCGCCGCGCCTCGCCCAGCGAGGCCGCGACCAGTGCGATCCGCGCGGTGGGATCGCGCTCGGCGATGGCGCGGACCCATTCGGCGCCCGCGCGGGTCTTGCCGAAGCCGCGCCCGGCCATGATCAGCCACAGATGCCAGGCATCGGGAGGAGGCAGCTGGCCGGGATGCGCCCAGAGCCGCCAGTGGCGCAAGAGAGCGGCGCGCTCGGGGTGCGACATTCGCTGCAGTTCCTCGCGGCGCTGCTCGGGGACGAGCTCGAGCAGCGCCTCGGCCCGGTCAGACCGGCTCATGGACCGGGCCTTCGAGCGAGGGCTCGGGTGCGGTTTCGGGCGCAGCAAGCGCCGTCTCGTCAGGCGCGAGGATCAGCGCATTGGCGGCGCGGCGATGGCGCATATCGTCGATGAAGGCGTCGATCCGGTCGAACACCGCCTGTTCGTCCTCTTCCTCCTCGCGGAAGGCGCGCTCGCGGGCCACGGTTTCGCGATGCGCGGCCAGCAGCCGCAGCGCCGAGGCGACATCCATTTTGCGCGTCGGTTCGGGATCGCGCAGATAGCCGAGCACCTCCATCTCGAGATGCTGATAGCCCTCGATCAGCGCCGCCAGCCAGCGCGCCGCGAAAGCGGGGTTCTCGCGGCGGCATGCATAGGCGCGCCCCGGCACCACCTTGGCGCGCCAGGCCGCCGCGGTCACGTTGGAGGTTTCGGCGAGCGCTTCCAGAAAGCGGTCCTGCCAGCCCGCTTCCACCGTCCGCGCGCCGCGTCGCCGGCCGACCACGCGCCCGACGGCCAGACGGGTCGCCTCGTAGCGCTGCAGAAAGGCGGGGTTGCTGCTCGCACGCAAGTAGACGGTGGTGGGGTGGATCCCGGCCAGCCGCGCCGCCGCCGCGACCGAGGATCCGCTGCGCAGCGCGGCAAAGAATCCGGGCTCCCACGGGCGCGGCTGGTCCTTGGCTGGGGTCGTGGTGTCGGTCATGGCGGGTTCCGGGGGCTGGGGCGGGAGCGGGACTCGAGGCGTCGGGCCCCGCAAGTCCGGGCCCGCAGCTTCGGGGCCGCAGGTCCGGGGCGGGCACGCGAACGGGCGGCGCCGGCTCGCCCGGCACCGCCCGAATTCGAATCACACTATCGCGATGTTCCGCTTCTCTAGGCGATTATATACTTTACACACCCAGCCTTACCCGCTATAACCATAGGGGTAAGGAGCAATCAGAATGTCGGTACTTTCCAGCCCCCACTTCCACGATGAAGCCAAGGCCTTCGAATATCTCGAAAGCATCGTGTGGGTCGGTGGAGTTACCTGCCCGCATTGCGGCGTGGTCGATGGCCGCGTGTATGATCTCTCCGGCGTTCGCACCAAGCCGAGTAAGAAGGCCCCCGAAGGCCAGCTTCGCCACGGCCTGAAAAAGTGTGGCGAGTGCCGCAAGCAGTTCACCGTCAAGGTCGGCACCGTGTTCGAACACGCGCGCATTCCCCTGCACAAAATGCTCCAGGCCGTTCACCTCATGGTTTCCAGCAAGAAGGGCATCAGCGCCCACCAGCTCCACCGCGTTCTCGAAATTACCTACAAGAGCGCGTGGTTCCTGCTGCACCGCATTCGTGAAGCCATGCGCTCCGGCGATCTGGCGCAGCCCTTTGGCAGCGAAGGCGGAGCGGTTGAAGTTGACGAGACTTACATCGGCTTCAAGCGTGGCGCTCCGACTCGTCGCGGCACCGCTCACAAGCATGGTGTTGTGGCCCTTGTGGACCGCGACACTGGCCAGAGCCGCTGGTTCAAGATCGACAGCGCCACCGCCAATCAGATCCACCCCATTGTCCTCAACAACATCGCCCGCGAGGCCCGTCTCATGACTGACGAAGCCAAGATGTACCGCAAGATCGGTCGCGAGTTTGCCGAGCATGGCACCACCACCCATGCCCGTATGGAGTTTGTCAGCCCCAAGGATCGCACCATCCACACCAACACGGTTGAGGGCGCGTTTTCAATTTTCAAGCGCGGTATGCGCGGCATCTACCAGCATTGCGGCGAGCAGCACCTGCACCGCTACCTCGCGGAGTATGAGTTCCGCTACAACACCCGCGCTGCCAACGGCTTTGATGACAAGGCCCGTTCGGTCGAAGCGGTGAAGGGCATCGTCGGCAAGCGCCTCACATATCAGGGACCTAACGCACTCTCCTAGGCGCGAGGAGCAGCTCTGGCTGGATGGCTTTGCACCTAAAAGACCGGGCCGATGGAAATAGGCGAGTCAAATCAGGAGCTTACTAAACCTCTGTTTCTCTTGACAGAATCGCCGATTTACCGTATACGGGTGTGGCTTGTTGCGACCACGTCCTAAGGCGTGGAGTGCACTTGCTAGCGGCTCGATGGCGACATCGGGCCGCTTCCTCATTTGAGGCGCTTGATGCCGTC
>JAHJWA010000292.1 GCA_018828205.1 Alphaproteobacteria bacterium | reverse complement strand
GCGGGAAAAAGGTCTGGAATGGAGGTAGCGGCGCGCGCCCGGATTGCCTATCGCGAGCCGCCATCCAACCCGACGGAACCGCACGAGACAAGGACCCTGCCGCCATGCCCCGCTACTGGCTGATGAAATCCGAACCCTTCAAATATGGCTGGGACGATCTGGTGGCGGAGGGCGAGGGGACCTGGGACGGGGTGCGCAACCACCAGGCCAAGAACAATCTCGCGGCGATGGCGGTGGGCGACCAGGCGTTCTTCTACCACTCGCGCGAAGGGCTCGAGATCGTCGGGATCTGCGAGATCAGCGTCGCCGGCATCACCGATCCGACCGATCCCGAGGGCAAATGGGCCGCGGTCAAGGTCAAGCCCAAGACCAGGCTGCCGCATCCCGTGACGCTCAAGCAGATCAAGGCCGAGCCCAAGCTCGCCGAGTGCCAGCTGGTGCGCTATTCGCGGCTCTCGGTCGCCGAGATCCAGCCCGGTGAATGGTCGGTGATCCTAGGCCTCGCCGGGATCTGACGCCGTTGCGTGCGCGCGTAGCCCGCTGACGCTGGCGCCGCTGGCGGCCAGCTGCTCGATCTCGATGCGGGCGTGGATCAGCCGCAGCCCGCTGCGACCCTTCGCCGCGACCAGCGCATCCCTGAACTGCTGCGTGGTCTCGGCGCGCGCGGACCAGCCGCCGAAAGCCTCGCCCAGCGCGGCGAAATCGGGATTGACCAGCTCGGTGGCGGAGATTCGCGCGGGAAATTCGCGCTCCTGATGCATGCGGATGGTGCCATAGGCGCCATTGTCGACCACGATCACGATCATATCGCAGCCGTGCTGGACCGCGGTCGCGAGCTCCTGGCCGTTCATCAGGAAATCGCCGTCGCCCGCCACCGCGACCACGGTGCGCTCGGGGAAACGCCGCGCGGCGGCGACCGCGGCGGGGACGCCGTAGCCCATCGCACCCGCGGTGGGGGCGAGCTGGCTGGGGAAGCCCTCGTAGCGCCAGTAGCGGTGCCACCAGCCGGAGAAATTGCCCGCGCCGTTGCAGATGATCGTGTCCGCGGGGAGCGTGTCGCGCATGAACTGGACGCAGGCGCCCATGTCGAGCGCATGATCGGTGGGGTGCGCGGTGGCCCATTCCTCCCATTCGCCATGCGCCTGCGCGCCGGCGTCGAAATCGATCGCAGCATCGTCGTCCCAGAGCGCAGCCGATTCGGCGAATTCGCCCATATCGGCGCAGATCGCGAGATCGGTCTGGTAGACGCGCGACAATTCCTCGGGGTCGGGGTGGATATGGACCAGCGTGCGCCCGGGACCGGCGAGCGCGGGCACGGTGTAGCCATCGGTGGTCGCCTCGCCGAGCCGCGCGCCGACCGCGATCACGAGATCGGCGTTGCGGACGCGCTCGACCAGCGCGGGGTTGGGGCCATAGCCGAGATTGCCGGCATAGACCGCGCTCGAGGGGCTGATCGCGTCCTGGCGGCGGAAGGCGGTCGCGACCGGGAGGCCGAGCCGTTCGGCGAAGAGCTGGAAATGCTGCCGCGCCTTGGCGTTCCAGCCCGCGCCGCCGATGATCGCGATCGGCGCGGCGGCATCGCCGATCAGCGCCATCAGCGCCTGCATCGCATCGGGGCAGGGCGCCTGCGCCGGGCGCGCGACGAAGGGGCGGGGCGTGGCCTCGACCGCGCGCCCGAGCATATCCTCGGGCAGCGCCAGCACCACCGGCCCCGGCCGTCCCGAAATCGCGGTGGCATAGGCGCGCGCGACATATTCGGGGATCCGCGCGGCATCGTCGATCCGCGCCGCCCATTTGCAGATCGGCCCGAAGAAGGCAGCGAAATCCATCTCCTGGAAGCCCTCGCGGTCGCGCATCGAGGAATCGACATCGCCCACGAAGAGGATCAGCGGCTGCGAATCCTGCATCGCGACATGCACGCCGATGCTGGCGTTGGTGGCACCGGGCCCGCGGGTGACGAAGCAGATACCCGGTCGCCCGGTCATGGTGCCGTCGGCGCAGGCCATGAAGGCGGCGCCGCCTTCCTGGCGGCAGGTCACCACATCGACGCGGGTCTCGCCGTGCAGCGCGTCGAGCACGGGCAGGAAGCTTTCGCCCGGCACGGTGAAAATGCGGTCGCAGCCCTGTTCGAGGAGGCAATCGACCAGCAGGCGGGCGGCAGCCGGCGTCGCGCCGGCGGGGGAGGTGTCAGTCATAGCGCGGGGTTAACCGCAGCCGCGGGCGCAGGCAATCGGCGAGGAAACCGCCCCCGGCGCGCGAGGCTGGGCAAAGCTGTGCCAGAACGGAGCGAATTGCAATTTCGGGGGAGCGCAATGGTTACCAAAAGGTTAACGCCCCATCATGAGACGATCGCTAGTCCTTACCGATGAGACGGCCCGCCACCCCTTCCGGGCCAGCCTTCCCCCGCATGCGCGCAAGCTGGAAGAGCGCCAGTCGCCGCCACTATCCTGGCGGCTGACCGCGAGCGATGTCCGCGGGGTGGCGACGACCTATTTCGCCACCTTCGCCGCGACGCTCGCCTTTCTGGTCTAGGCTTCCGCCGCTCCGGCGCGCTCGATCCGGTAGAGCCGGCTCCCCAGCCAGGCCGAGATCAGGCACATCGCGGCGCTGAGCAGCACCTGTTCGATCACCGCCATCCCCAGCGCGGTCAGCCCCATCGCCAGCAGCGAACCGCCGACCATGGCGAAGGAATTGACGATATTGTTCGCGGCGATGGTGCGCGAGGCCTGCTCGGGCGCGACCCTTGTCGTGAGGAAGGCGTAGAGCGGCACCACGAACATCCCCCCGGCGATCGCGATCCCCAGCAGGCTGAGCAGCAGCAGGGCGGCCATCGGCTGAACCACGAATTCGCCCAGGCTCAGCAAGCCGCCCGAGGCATCGCCGGTCCAGCTGCGCGCGATCAGATAGAAGCCGATGACGAACATTCCCATCACGATCACCGATGCCGGCGCGTATCGGGCCGACACCTCGTTCTTGAGCAGCGCGTTGATGCTGACCGAGCCGATCGCGATGCCGATCGAGAACATCACCAGGAACAGGCTGGCGACTTCCTTGCTCGCCATCAGCACGTTCTTGGCCAGCGGCGGGAACTGGATGAACAGCACCGCGCCGATGGTCCAGAAGAAGCTGATCGCAAGGATCGCGTACCAGACCTGGCGGTCGTGCATGCAGCCCGAAATCAACCGGATCGAGCTGCGCAGCACGTTCCAGTCGATCGCTTCGACCTTGCCGATCGGCGGCGCGTCGGGGATCTGGCGGCTCACCAGATAGCCCACCACCGCGGTCGCCAGGATGAGGGCGGCGGCGTATTCCACGGGTATCACGCCGGCGAGGATCGTGCCGGCGAGGATCGCGACATAGGTGCCCGCCTCGACCAGTCCGGTGCCGGCCAGGACCTCGCGCTTGCGCAGATGCTGCGGCAGGATCGCGTATTTGATCGGGCCGAGGAAGGTCGACTGCACGCCGGCGAGGAACAGCGCGAACAGCATCAAGGGAATCGCAAAACCATCCACCGCGATCCCGCGCCAGGCGAGAAATAGCCCGATCGCACCCAGCGTCATGATGCCGAATTCGCACAATTTGACGGTGCGGATGATCCGCGCCTTGTCGCGCATGTCGGCCAGCTGTCCGGCGATTGCGGAGAAAAGGACGAAGGGAATGATGAACAGCGCCGAGGCGATGCCCGAGAACATCGATTCGCTCTCTTCGGAATTGTAGACGCTGTAGACCACGAACAGCACCATCGCGGTCTTGTAGAGATTGTCGTTGAAGGCGTTGAGCAATTGCGTGCAGAACAGCGGCAGGAAGCGTCGGCGCGACAGCAATCGGGTCGTGGTGGTCATATCCGCGCGGGTGTCCCTGGCGACGACAAGTAGCCCGCCCCTAGAGCAGGCTCGGGCGCTGACAAAGGATAAAGCAGTGCTTTTGCCCGCCCGCTTCTCGCGCTAGGGGGTTGGCGATGCTGACGCTGCCCAACATCCTGACGCTTTCGCGCATCGTCGCGGTTCCGCTGCTGGCCTTTCTGCTGTGGTGGCCCGGCTGGCAATTGGGCTATGCGCTGGCCTTCGCGCTCTACTGCCTGATGGGGATCACCGATTATTTCGACGGCTATCTCGCGCGCTCGAGCGGTGCGGTGAGCCGGCTGGGAATCTTCCTCGATCCGATCGCGGACAAGATCATGATCGCGGCGGTGATCCTCGTGCTGACCGCGCAAGGCTGGCTGCGCGGGCCGCTGGTGGGCGATTTCCACGTCATCGCCGGGCTGATCATCCTGGTGCGCGAGATCGCGGTATCGGGGCTGCGCGAGTTTCTCGGCGGCTTGCAGGTCTCGATGCCGGTGAGCCGGCTGGCCAAGTGGAAGACCACCTTCCAGATGGTCTCGCTGGGCGCGCTGATCCTGGCGGGCGCGCTGCCCGGCTGGAATTTCATCGCCGCCGACACGCTGTTCAACATACCGCATACGGTCGGGATCTGGACCTTGTGGGCCGCCGCGATTCTGACGCTGATCACCGGCTGGGACTATCTCAGGGTCGGCCTCAAGCATATGGACTGAGTGCCGCCGGGGCCGAACGCCGGGCCCGAGCGGGTCAGCCGGCGCGCAATTCCTCGGCGAGCAGTTCGAAATCGCTGCGCCGCGGCGAATTCTTGCGCCAGACCAGCGCGATTTCCCGCTTGGCGTCGATCGCCTCGAGCGGGCGCGCGACGACCCTGGTACCGTTCAGAATGCCCGCATCGATCGCCATCTGCGGCAGCATGGTGACCCCCAGACCATTGTCGACCATCTGAACCAGCGTGTGCAGGCTGGTGGCGATCATGGTTGCCGATGCCTGCAGGCCCGGGCGATCGCAGGCCGCCAGCGCATGGTCGCGCAGGCAGTGCCCGTCCTCGAGCAGCAGCAACCGGCCTTCGCCCAGCATGCTCGCCGGAATTTCTGCCGGAGGGTCGCGCGGATCGTCATGGGGCAGGGCGACATGCAGCATGTCGTCGGAAATATGCGCCATTTCGACCTCGCCGGTGGCGAAGGGCAGCGCCAGCAAGACGCAATCGGCGCGGCCGTGCTGGAGCGATTCGACCGCGTCGGCGCTGGTTTCCTCGCGCAGCATGAGTTTCAGATCGGGGCGTTCGCGGCGCAGCCGCGGCAGGATGCGCGGCAGCATGAAGGGCGCGATGGTCGGGATCACGCTCATCCGCAGCGTGCCGGCGAGCGGCTTGCCCGCAGCCTTGACCAGATCGGAAAGCTCCTCCGCCTCGCGCAGGATGCGATGCGCCTTGGCGGTCACCTCCTGCCCCAGCGCGGTGAAGCGCACCACCCGGCGGCTGCGCTCGACCAGCGTCACCCCGAGCAGCGATTCCAGCTCGCGAATGCCAGCGCTGAGCGTGGATTGCGAAACGAAGCTGGCTTCGGCGGCGCGCCCGAAATGCCCATGCTCATGCAGCGCCACCAGATATTGCAGCTGCTTGATGGTGGGCAGATAGGTGCTCATCCGGCCGCCTGCTTGGCATCCCGGTCGTCCTCGCCATCGCCGTCCTCGTCGATGAAATCATCGTCCTCGCGAAGGTCGTTTTCGTCGGCGAGCGCGGCGGCTTCGTCCTGCGCGGATTTGTCCATATGCGTCATGTGCAGCTTGCCGCGCTTGACCGCGAAGGCGGTGCGCCCCTCGACCAGTTCGAGCGCGTCCTTGCCGAACACCTCGTAGCGCCAGCCCTGCAGGATCGGCAGGTCGCGCACGCCCGCGGCGAGCGCTTCCATCTCCTCGGTGCGGGTCAGCAACCGCGAGGCGACGTCGATCTCGCGCGCGCGGATCTTGAGCAGCAGCTTGAGCAGATCGGCGACCAGCGCGCCTTCCTTGCCCAGCGGCGCGCCGCGCTTCATCTTCTCGGGCAGCTCTTCCTTGGCCAGCGGCTCGGCCTGTTCGAGCACCTTCATCATCCGCTTGCCTATGTCGTTGTCGCGCCAGGCGTTGGAGAGCCCGCGGACCTTGGCGAGATCGGCCTGGGTCTTGGGCGGGTGGCCGGCGATGTCGGACAGCGTCTCGTCGCGCACGATCCGCCCGCGCGGGATGTTCTTGTGCTGCGCCTCGCCCTCGCGCCAGGCGGCGAGCGCCTTCAGCCGGCCGAGCACCGCGGGGTTGCGGCCCTGCTGGCGGATCCGCTTCCAGGCTTCGCCCGGCTCGTTGACGTAATTGGCGGGATCCGAAAGCTTGTCCATCTCGGCATCGAGCCAGACCCCGCGCCCGGTCTTGATCAGCTTCTTGAGCATGCGCGGGAAGATGGTCGAGAGATGGGTGACGTCGCCGATCGCGTATTCGATCTGGCGGTCGGACAGCGGGCGGCGGCTCCAGTCGGTGAAGCGCGCGCCCTTGTCGACCGTGAAGCCCAGCCAGCTTTCGACCAGATTGGCATAGCCGATCTGTTCGGACTGGCTGATCGCCATGCTGGCGATCTGGGTGTCGAAGATGGGGTGGGGGGTCTTGCCGGTGAAATTGTAGACGATCTCGACGTCCTGCCCGCCCGCATGGAAGACCTTGAGGACGTCCTCATTGTCGCACAGCAGGTCCCACAGGGGTTTGAGATCGATCCCCTCGGCCAGCGGGTCGATCGCCGCGGCCTCTTCCTGATTGGCGATCTGCACCAGGCACAGCTCGGGCCAATAGGTGTTCTCGCGCATGAATTCGGTGTCGACGGTGACGAAATCGCTCTTCGCCAGACGCTCGCACAGTTCGGCGAGCGCCTCGGTGGTGGTGATCAGTTCGTGGATTTTCATCGTTCTTTTCTTCTCTGCGGGCGGAGTACCGCCCCCGGCCGACCGCTCGCCTTGACAAAGCTCGGGTCATGCCCTGTTAGCGCGCGCGTTTCCTGCTAAGGAGCGCGCCACGCCCAATCGATGGACGCCCCTAGCGCCATACATCCCAAATGTGAAAGACTTCCAGATGCACGCCTATCGTACCCACACCTGCGCCGCGCTGACGAAGGACGATGTCGGCGACACCGTCCGCCTCTCGGGCTGGGTGCACAAGAAGCGCGATCACGGCGGGGTGCTGTTCGTCGATCTGCGCGATCACTACGGGATGACGCAGATCGTCGCCGACGAGGACAGCGAGGCGCTGGCGCTGCTCGACGGGCTCAAGCTGGAATCGGTCGTCACCATCGACGGCACGGTCAAGGCGCGCAGCGAGGGCACGGTCAACGCCAACCTGCCGACAGGGGCGATCGAGGTCTATGCGCGTTCGGCGACGGTCCAGAGCCGCGCGGCGGAACTGCCGCTCCCGGTCGCGGGCGAGCAGGAATATCCCGAGGATATCCGCCTCAAATACCGCTTCATCGATCTGCGCCGCGAGCGGGTCCACGCCAACATCATGCTGCGCAACCGCGTGATCACCAGCCTGCGCGGTCGGATGATCGATCAGGGCTTCTCCGAGTTCCAGACTCCAATCCTGGGCGCTTCGAGCCCGGAGGGCGCGCGCGACTATCTGGTTCCCAGCCGCCTCCACCCCGGGCGCTTCTACGCGCTCCCGCAGGCGCCGCAGATGTTCAAGCAGCTGCTGATGGTCTCAG
>JAHJWA010000291.1 GCA_018828205.1 Alphaproteobacteria bacterium | reverse complement strand
GGTGCTGTTCGCCGCCTACACCGCCGATCTCGCGGAGTTCTTCCCGGCGGCGGATGTCGATTTCAGCCTCGAGAACCCCTATGTCATCGTCGGGCTGCTGCTCGGCGCGCTGCTGCCTTATCTGTTCGGGGCGATGGGGATGACCGCGGTCGGCCGCGCGGCGGGAGATGTGGTTAAGGATGTCCGCGACCAGTTCCGCGAGAACCCGGGCATCATGCAGGGCACCTCCAAGCCCGACTACGCCAGGACCGTCGATCTGGTCACCAAGGCGGCGATCAAGGAGATGATCGTGCCCAGCCTGCTGCCGGTGCTGGCGCCGATCGTGGTCTATTTCGTCATCACCGCGATCGCCGGGCAGGAGAACGGCTTCGCCGCGCTGGGCGCGCTGCTGCTCGGCGTGATCGTCAGCGGGCTGTTCGTCGCGCTGTCGATGACCGCGGGCGGCGGCGCCTGGGACAATGCCAAGAAATACATCGAGGACGGCAATCACGGCGGCAAGGGCTCCGAAGCCCACAAGGCTGCCGTCACTGGCGACACGGTGGGCGATCCCTACAAGGACACCGCCGGTCCCGCGGTCAATCCGATGATCAAGATCACCAATATCGTCGCGCTGTTGCTGCTCGCGGCGCTGGCCGGCGGCACCGTCTGACCAATCCGGCCCTTGCACACCAGAACCCCGTCCGGAGTGATCCGGGCGGGGTTCGCTTTTTTGCAAGGGTTTAGGGCTTTTTAAGCGCCTCGCTGCTAGGCCACGGCGCGCGGCACGCATTGTCGCATCATTGCGAGGGTTGAGGCGTGGCCAGCATGGCATCCGACGGGCCCGGAGCGGCTATCGCCTGCGATCGCCTCCACGCGACCGCCGGCGACGCCGTGTGGATCGACGCACCCGCCTCGCTCACCCCCGCATTCGTCGCGGAATGGCAGGCGCTGGCTGCCGAGGCTGCCGCGCCCAATCCCTTCTTCGAGGAATGGAACCTGCGCCCCGCGCTCGCGCAGCTCGTCCATCGCGGCGATGTCGCGCTGCTCGCCTATCGCGAAGCCGGCAGGCTTGCGGGCCTGCTCCCGGTGGCGCGGGCGCGCAACTATTACGACCGCCCGATCCGCCATCTGACCGGCTGGCTGCACGACAACGCCTTTTGCGGGATCCCGCTGGTGCGCCGCGGCGCCGAGGAGGGCTTCTGGCACGCCGCGCTCGCTGCGGCGGACCGTTACGCCGGGTTCGCGTTCTTCCTTCACCTGCCCGGGCTTGCCGCCGACAGCAGCGTGACCCGGGCGCTGCTGCGGGTGCTCGGCGAAACCGGCCGCGCCGCGACCGTGGTCGGGCGCGAGGAGCGCGCGCTGCTGTCCTCTCCGCTTGGCTCGAGCGCCTATTTCGAAGCCGCCATGAGCGCCAGGAAGCGCAAGGAATTGCGCCGTCAGGCGAAACGACTGGGCGAACTGGGCGAAGTCCGGTTCGAGCGTTTCTCGGGCTCCGAGGGGCTCGATGACTGGATCGACCGATTCCTCGCGCTCGAAAACGCCGGCTGGAAGGGCGAGGAAGGATCCTCGCTCGCCAGCCACGCCTCCGTCGCAGCCTGGTTCCGCGCGGCGCTGCAGGGCGGAGCGGCGGCGGGCCGGCTCGAACGGCTGGCGCTCACGCTCGACGGCGCGCCGATCGCGATGCTCGCGACCTTCATCGCCGCGCCGGGCAGCTTCTCCTTCAAGACCGCTTTCGACGAGCGCTATGCGAAATTCTCGCCCGGGGTGCTGCTCCAGCAGGAGAATCTCGCGCTGCTCGACCGCGCCGACATCGCCTGGTGCGACAGTTGCGCGGCGGCCGACCATCCGATGATCGAGCGGATCTGGCGCGAGAAGCGGAGCATCCTGGCGCTCAACATCGCGCTCGGCGGACCGCTCAAGCGCACCGCCTTCCGGCTGATGAGCCGGCTCGAGCGCAGCGCCGAAGCTTGCGAAGGGGAGTACCATGGCTAGCATCCACGATGGCGATATTCTCGCGGGGCACCCCGCCGCGAACGCGGCAAGCGACGCGGGCGCGCCGATCTTCGACGCCGCGACGCGCGAGCGCTTCGGTCGGCTCTACCCCGAACAACCGCATGTCCTCTCGCATGCGCTGGGCGTGCATCCGCTGCTCGAGCTCGACAGCCTCGC
>JAHJWA010000043.1 GCA_018828205.1 Alphaproteobacteria bacterium | reverse complement strand
TGCTGTTCGTCGATCTGCGCGATCACTACGGGATGACGCAGATCGTCGCCGACGAGGACAGCGAGGCGCTGGCGCTGCTCGACGGGCTCAAGCTGGAATCGGTGGTCACCATCGACGGCACGGTCAAGGCGCGCAGCGAGGGCACGGTCAACGCCAATTTGCCGACTGGCGCGATCGAGGTCTATGCGCGGTCGGCGACGGTTCAGAGCCGCGCCGGCGAACTGCCGCTGCCGGTCGCGGGCGAGCAGGAATACCCCGAGGACATCCGCCTCAAATACCGCTTCGTCGATCTGCGCCGCGAGCGGGTCCACGCCAATATCATGCTGCGCAACCGGGTGATCACCAGCCTGCGCGGACGGATGATCGACCAGGGCTTTTCCGAGTTCCAGACCCCGATCCTGGGCGCTTCCAGCCCCGAGGGCGCGCGCGACTATCTGGTCCCCAGCCGCCTCCATCCCGGTCGCTTCTACGCGCTCCCGCAGGCGCCGCAGATGTTCAAGCAGCTGCTGATGGTTTCGGGCTTCGACCGCTATTTCCAGATCGCGCCCTGTTTCCGCGACGAGGATCTGCGCGCCGACCGCGCCCCCGAATTCTACCAGCTCGATTTCGAGATGAGCTTCGTCACCCAGGAAGACGTGTTCCAGACGATCGAGCCGGTGCTGGCGGGCGTGTTCGAGGAATTCTCGGGCGGCAAGAGCGTGACCCCCGCGGGCGAGTTCCCGCGGATCCCCTATGCCGAGGCGCTGCTCAAATACGGCTCGGACAAGCCCGATCTGCGCAACCCGCTGCTGATTTCCGATGTCACCGATCATTTCCACAAGTCCGGCTTCGGCCTGTTCGAGAAGATCGTCGGCGGGGGCGGGCGCGTCCGGGTGATCCCGGCGCCTTCTACCCAGGACAAGAGCCGCAAGTTCTTCGACGACATGAACGACTGGGCGCGCCGCGAGGGCTTCGCCGGGCTCGGATATGTCACCCGCAAGGGCGGCGAGTTCGGCGGGCCGATCGCCAAGAACCACGGGCCCGAGAACATGCAGAAGCTCTATGACGAGCTCGGGCTGGGCGAGAACGACGGGCTGTTCTTCGCCGCCGGCAAGGAAAAGGACGCCGCCAAGCTGGCCGGCGCCGCGCGCACCCGCGTCGCCGAGGAGCTCGGGCTGATCGAGGAGAATTGCTTCAAATTCTGCTGGATCGTCGATTTCCCGATGTTCGAATATGACGAGGAATTGAAGCGCGTCGATTTCAGCCACAACCCCTTCTCGATGCCGCAGGGCGAGATGGAGGCGCTGGAGAGCCGGGACCCGCTGGATATCCTCGCCTGGCAGTACGACATCGTCTGCAACGGCTACGAGCTGAGCTCGGGCGCGATTCGGAACCACAAGCCCGAGATCATGTACAAGGCGTTCGAGATCGCCGGTTACTCGCAGGCCGAGGTCGATGCGAACTTCTCGGGCATGATCGAGGCCTTCAAGCTGGGCGCGCCGCCGCATGGCGGTTCGGCGCCGGGGATCGACCGGATCGTGATGCTGCTCGCCGACGAACCCAATATCCGCGAGGTGATCGCCTTCCCGATGAACCAGCGCGCGCAGGATCTGATGATGGGCGCCCCCTCGGTGGTCAGCGCCAAGCAGTTGCGCGAGCTCAGCATCCGCACCGTCGAGCCGGTGCAGGCCGAGGAGGCGAAAAAGGTCCGCACCGACAATATCGGCGACTGAAGCGGCGGGGCGCGCGCGGCGGAAGCAGAAAACGCGCGCATCCCGCCTGAATCCCGCCTAACCGCTACGGCAGCCGCGTCCGGATCGGGCACGCCAGCCTCTTGCGCTCCCCCGCCGCGTTCATTAGGGCGACAGACAATTCGGTAACCCCAACCCAAGAGAGAATATTATGAGCGATACGGCCGACCGCGTGCAGAAGATTGTCGTCGAGCATCTCGGCGTCGAGGCCGACAAGGTCACCCAGGAAGCCAGCTTCATCGACGACCTGGGCGCCGACAGCCTCGATATCGTCGAGCTGGTCATGGCCTTCGAGGAAGAGTTCGGCGTGGAAATCCCCGACGACGCGGCCGAGAAGATCGCCACCGTCGGCGATGCCACCAAGTATATCGAAGAGCACAAGGGCTGATCGGGCCCATTTGCTCAACCCGCCGCCTCTGAGCGAGCGGGACCTGACAGGCCCGACCCGGTAGCGGGCCGGGCCTGTTGCATTTTTCGGAGACACACATGCGTCGAGTGGTCGTAACAGGGCTTGGTCTGGTCACCCCCTTGGGGAGCGATGTCGAAACGGTCTGGAAGAACATCCTGGCGGGCGAAAGCGGCGCCGGCCAGATCACCCATTTCGACGCTTCCGACTACAAGTGCACGATCGCCTGCGAGGTGAAGCCCAAGGACCACCCCTGGGGCTTCGATCCCGATCGCCGCGTCGATCCCAAGATCCAGCGCCAGGTGGATCCCTTCATCATCTTCGGCATCGATGCCGCCGGCCAGGCACTCGAGGACGCCGGTCTCACCGACATGTCCGAAGACGAGAAGCTGCGCACCGGCTGCTCGATCGGTTCGGGGATCGGCGGGCTGCCGGGGATCGAGAAGGAATCGGTCAATCTTCACGAGCGTGGCCCCGGCCGGGTCAGCCCGCATTTCGTCCATGGCCGGCTGATCAATCTCATCACCGGGCAGGTGCAGATCAAATACGGCTTCATGGGCCCCAACCATTCGGTGGTCACCGCCTGTTCGACCGGCGCGCATTCGATCGGCGACGCGGCGCGGATGATCGCCGCGGATGACGCCGACGTGATGCTGGCGGGCGGCGCGGAAGGCACGATCAATCCGCTGGGCATCGCCGGTTTCGCGCAGGCGCGCGCGCTCAACATGAGCATGAACGACCGCCCGAAAGAGGCCAGCCGCCCCTACGACCGCGACCGCGACGGTTTCGTCATGGGCGAGGGCGCGGGCGTGGTCGTGCTCGAGGAATACGAGCGCGCCAAGGCGCGCGGCGCCAAGATCTATGGCGAGGTCACCGGCTACGGGCTCTCGGGTGATGCCTATCACGTCACCGCGCCGCATCCCGAAGGCAAGGGCGCCGAACTCGCCATGCGGATGGCGCTCAAAAAGGCCGGGCTCGACACCGGCGACATCGACTACATCAACGCGCATGGCACCTCGACCATGGCCGATACGATCGAACTGGCGGCCGCGATGCGCGTCTTCGGCAAGGATCTGGGCGGCGCCTCGATGTCGAGCACCAAATCGGCGATCGGGCATCTGCTCGGCGGCGCGGGCGCGGTCGAGGCGATCTTCTGCCTGCTGGCGATCCGCGACCAGATCGTTCCTCCCACGCTCAACCTCCACAACCCGGACGAGGGCACCGAAGGCGTCGATCTGGTGCCGCTGGTGGCGCGCAAGCGCGACGTCCGCGCGGTGCTCAACAACAGCTTCGGTTTCGGCGGCACCAATGCCAGCCTGATCATGCAGAAGGTCGACTGACATGAAGCGCATCGGCTGCATCGCGGCGGCCGGGCTCGCTTTCCTCGTCGCGGTGGCCGCGATCTGGTTTGCGAGCGGCTGGTATTCCAGCGCCGAACTGGAGGAAGACACCGCCTTCATCGTTCCCTCGGGGGCGACGCTGACCTCGGTCGCCTACAAGATGGAGGAGGACGGCGCGATCGCGTCGGCCGACTCCTTCCTGCTGCGCGCCAAGATCCTCGGCTCCTCCGATCCCGTCCAGGCGGGCGAATTCCTGCTGCCCGCCAGCGCCAGCCAGGCCAAGCTGCTCGACATCCTCCAGCATTCGCAGCCGATCCGGCGGATGATCACCATCCCCGAAGGCACGCCATCGATCATCGTCCACGAACGGCTGATGGCGGAACCGTTGCTGACAGGCGAGATCCCGGTCCCGGTCGAGGGCTCGGTGCTGCCCGACAGCTATGATTTCGAGCGCGGCGAGGAGCGCGCCGCGGTGCTGGCGCGGATGCAGGCGGCGATGCAGAATTATCTCGCCGAAGCCTGGCCGCGGCGCAAACCCGGCATTGCGGTCGACAATATCCGCGACGCGGTGATCCTTGCCTCGATCGTCGAGAAGGAGACCGGGGTCGCGCGCGAGCGCCGGATGGTGGCGGGGCTCTATTCCAACCGGATCCGGGACGGAATGATGCTCCAGGCCGATCCCACGATCATCTATCCCATCACCCGCGGCAAGCCGCTGGGACGGCGCATCCGTCAGTCCGAGATCGCCGATGTGAACGACTACAACACCTATTCGATGACCGGGCTGCCAAAGGGGCCGATCACCAATCCCGGGCGCGAGGCGATCGCCGCGGTGCTCGACCCGGCAACCACCGATGCGCGCTACATGGTCGCCGACGGCAGCGGGGGGCACGCCTTTGGCGAGACGCTGGCCGAGCACAATCGCAACGTCGAGAAATGGTTCGCGCTGCGGCGCGAGCGCGGGGAAATGTAGCGCCAGCGGTGTCGGACGGCGCGCTCATCCTGACGGCCGAACTGCCGCCCGAGCTGCATCGCTGGGCGACCGATCTGCGCACCGCGCATTTCCCGCCCGAGCGCAACCACCTCGAGGCGCATGTCACGCTGTTCCACGCTATCCCGCCGCACTGCGAGGACGAGCTGCGACGGCTGCTGGCGCGCGAGGCGGGGAGCATCGTGCCGATCCGTGGGCGGCTCGAGGGCGTCATGCCGCTGGGCAGCGGCACCGCGCTCAAGCTCTCGAGCCCCGGCATTCTCGAGCTGCGCGATGCCGTGGCCGAGCATTTCCACGGGTTGCTGACCGCGCAGGACCAGCACCGCCCGCGCTTGCACGTCACCATCCAGAACAAGGTCGCGCCCAAGGAAGCCAAGGCGCTGCAGGCGCAGCTGGCGGGCACGATCGAACCGCGCGATTTCGCCTTTCCGGGGCTGGCACTGCACCGTTATCTGGGCGGTCCGTGGGACTTCGTGCGTCGCTTCGCCTTTCGCGGTTGACCGCATCGCGACCCCGCCCTAAATGCGCCGCCTGTTCCCGCGATTGCGGGAAGCTGCGCTGAGGGTTCCGACCCCCGTGCAGTGCCCTTTGGGGCGGAGTAGCTCAGCTGGTTAGAGCAGCGGAATCATAATCCGCGTGTCGGGGGTTCGAGTCCCTCCTCCGCTACCAACACCTTTCCCCCAGAGGAGAGCGTTTCCCCAGCGCATGGCTCGCAGGGGCGGCCGATCCGGCGATATCTCGGCCCTCGCGTGAAGTCTGGATTTGCCGAGCAAGCACGCGATTGCGTCCGATCAAGAACCCTTTTCGGCCGCCGGCACGATCCCCTTCGTCACGATGGAATGCAATTCGTCGATATAGCCACTTCCCCGGGGGACGCTCGTTTCGGAGGTCATGACCACGGTGAGCGCAAGGTCGGGAATGACGTAAACCATCTGACCCCCATATCCCCAGGCATAGCGCATGGGGTGGTCGCCGGCTTGGGAGAGGAACCAGCCGTAGCCGTATTGCTCGCCGCTCCAGGGCGAAACCGTGCGCGCAGTCCAGCTGCGCTCGATCCAGTCGCGGGATATGATCCGGTCGCCGTCGACCACGCCGCCCGTGCGGTACAGCTCGCCGAACCTGGCCAGGGCCCGCGGGCTCAGCGCCATGTTGTTGCCCCCCAGATAGATACCCTGCGGGTCCTGCGTCCAAGGCGGGATGGCAATGCCGAGCGGCTCTCCCAGCCATTCTTGCGCCAGATCGCGCGTGGTGCGGCCCGAGGCGCGGGTCAGCATGGCTGACAGCAGATGAGAGCTCCCGGTGGAATAGAGCATCCGTCCCCCCGGCTCGGCGGAGAAGGGGCGGGAAAGGGCGTAGCGAACCCAATTCGGACTCGAGACCCAGCGGCCGTAATTGTCGCCCGAAGTTCTCTCCAGGCCCGCCTGCATCGAGAGCAGATTGCCAACCGTCACGTCAGCCAATCTCGGGTCGCGATCGGTGGGGCTGGGCGCCTGATCGCCGAGAACGGACAGAACCGCCTGGTCCGTACCGCGCAAGACACCGCGCTCGATGGCGATACCGACCATCGCGGACAGCACCGATTTCGACGCGGATTTGATATTGACCGGCTGATCCAGCGAAGGACCGTTGTTGAACCGCTCCTCGATCAGCGTTTCACCGTGGCGAACCACGATCAGCGAGCGCAGGTTCTGAAATTCCGAGGCCTCGGCGAGCACCCGCTCGATCATCGCCGTATCGAGACCGGCTGTCGCCGGCGTCGATTGCACCGGCGGACCGTCCTCGGCGGTGGGTTCCGCTGCCGAGCCGCAGCTTCCCAGAGCGAGAGCCGCGCTGGCGAGCAGAACCTCGATCGTGAAAACCCTGCGGGTCCGCATGGTCAACAGCTCGGCAGGTCGCGGCGGGGTGGTCCGTGATCGCCTGCTCCCTGGCCGGATGGCACGATCAAATGAACGGCTTGCCACCCGTCACCGCTACCGTCGCGCCCGAGATGTAACTGGCTTCGTCGCTGGCCAGCATGACATAGGGCGGCGCAAGTTCGGCGGGCTGGGCAGGGCGCCCGATCGGATAGTCCTTCCCGAATTGCGCCACATCTTCGGGTGGCATGGTGGCGGGAATAAGAGGAGTCCACACCGGACCGGGCGCGACGCAATTCACCCGGATCTTTTGTTCGGCGAGCAATTGCGCCAGTCCGGCCGTAAAGTTCTGAATGGCACCCTTGGTGGTGGCGTAGGCCAACAACGCCGGGTTGGGTTGATCGGAATTGATGGAAGCCGTGTTGATGATCGACCCGCCGTCGGTCATGTGCGGGGCTGCGGCCTTGGCGAGATAGAACATGGCATGAATATTGGTGGCGAAGGTTTTTTCCCATTCCTCGTCGGGGATGTCCTCGAGCTTTTCGAAGGTCATCTGATGGGCCGCATTGTTGACGAGAATGTCGATGCCACCCAGCTTCTTCACGGCGCTGTCGATCACGCTTCGGCAATGCGCGGCGTCGCTGATGTCGCCGGGTTCGAGGATGGCCTTTCGCCCTTCCTTCTCGATCCACCTGGCGGTCTCCCGCGCGTCCTCGTGTTCGCACAGGTAGGAGACGAGGACATCAGCGCCCTCGCGCGCGAAGGCGATCGCAACCGCGCGCCCGATGCCGCTGTCGCCGCCGGTGATGATCGCCCGCTTGCCCTCGAGCCGGCCCGAGCCCCGGTAACTGCTCTCGCCGTGATCGGGCGAGGGGTCCATGCCGTCGGTGGTCCCCGGAACCTTCTGGCTCTGTTCGGGGAATGGGGGTTGGGGCGTTGTTGCGGGCGAATTGCTGTTCACGATCGTCTCCGGTTGCGCGCAGACCGCAGCGTGCAATCGTCTGCGATCGGGAGCTTTGCGGACCTGCCGGATGCGGGCCTCTCGACAACCCAGCGGCTGTAGAGCGCTTTGCGTTCCCGCTTTCCGGTTCGACCATGACGAAGCGTGAATCTGCCGGGACGAGCGGATGTCGGGGCGAAGCCGCGGCTACGTCAGCCGCCGGGAATGGCGAAAGCGCGCATAGCGGCTGAGGAGGTCGTCGATCACCTGTTCGCGGCTGAAACCGGACACGTCGCGTGGCTGTTCGTCCGCGTCGCTGTGAGCCATCGCGCGGAAATGGCGCGGCTCGGCATCCTGAGCACGGCGGGGTTCGGCCCAGACGAAGCGCGGCTGCAGGAAGGGCCGGCTGCGGACCGTGTAGGAAAAGCTTCCCCGCTCGCCATGGGGTACGGTCAGTTCGAGGCTGTCGGGAGTCTGCACCAGCGCGGGCGAATACCCCTTGTCGCGCATCTGCACGCAGACTGCTTCCAGCGCCGGGCGCGCGGTGGCGGTGAGAAAGGCCCGGATGTCGTCCTCGGCAAAATGGCGCAGGATCGCAGCGAGCCGCTGCTGCCAGCCTCGCTCCGGCTCGGGGGCGACCGCGCTCATGCCGCCGGCCCCGATCGCCGAGCCGCGGTGTTCGAGCTGCAGCGCGCGATACAGCCCGTAGCAGATGAAGATCATCACCACCGCAAAAGGCAGCGCGCTCGCGATCGCGGCGGTCTGGAGTGCTTCCAGCCCGCCCGCCACCAGCAGGACCGCAGCGATGCCGCCCGCGCAGAGCGCCCAGAAGATGCGCTGCCAGACGGGCGGATTTTCCGCTGCGCCAGAGGTAATCATGTCGATCACCAGCGCCCCTGAATCGGCCGAGGTGACGAAAAAGGTGATGACCAGCAGGGTGGCGATAAGCGAGGTGACCGCACTCAGCGGCAGTTGCGAGAGCGTCTCGAACAGCGCCACGGGAAGATTGTCCGCGGCGGTCGCGGCGATGGGTCGGATCCCGCTCATGTCGAGATCGATCGCGGTGTTGCCGAAGACCGTCATCCACAGAAAGGTGAAAAGCACCGGGACGGCCAGCACCCCGCCGATGAACTCGCGGATCGTACGCCCACGCGAGATGCGGGCGAGGAACATCCCGACGAAGGGGGACCAGGCGATCCACCAACCCCAATAGAAGAGAGTCCAGTCGGCGAGCCACGGGTTGGGCTCGTAGGCATACATGCGGAAGGTCCGCGGGACGACCTCACCCAGATAGGCGCCGACATTCTGCACGAAGGCCTGGAGGAGGAAAATGGTCGAGCCGGTGAACAGCACGAAGCCGAGCAGGGTTATGGCAAGAACGATGTTGAGCACCGACAGCCGCTTGATCCCGCGGTCGAGCCCCAGGAACACCGACATGGTGGCCAGCAGGGTTATCGACGCGATCAGGATCAGCTGGACCGAGATGTCGACCGAAATCCCGAACAGGTAATTGAAGCCGGCGTTCACCTGCAACACACCCAGACCCAGCGAGGTCGCCACCCCGAACATCGTCCCGAGCACAGCGAAAATGTCGATCGCGTGGCCGATCGGCCCGTGGATGCGCTCGCCGATGAGCGGGTAGAGCGCCGACCGGATCGTCAGCGGGAGTCCGCGCCGGAAGGAGAAATAGGCGAGCGCCAGCCCCACCACGATGTAGATTGCCCAAGCGTGCAGCCCCCAGTGGAAGAAGGTGAGCGTCATCGCCTGGCGCGCCGCTGCCACGGTTCCACCCTCTCCGATCGGCGGGCTGGCGTAATGCTGGATCGGCTCGGCAACGCCGAAGAAGACCAGGCCGATCCCCATCCCCGCACTGAACAGCATCGCGAACCAGGAGAGGTAGCTGTAGTCGGGCTCGCTGTCGTCGGGCCCCAGCTTGATCTCGCCGTGGCGGCTCAGCATCAGATAGAGGACGAACACCAGAAAGCCGGCGACCGAGGAAATATACAACCAGCCGAACCCGTCGACGACGAAGCTCTGGATCCGTCCAAAGGCTTCCCCGGCATGATCGGGCGCAAGCGCACCGTAAAGCGCGAAGGCAAGGATAAGCGCGGCGGAAACGATGAACACCGGAGGGTTGACCATGATCCGCGCGCTGCGAGCGAGAGGTTCGGCTTCGGTCAGGACAGGATCGGTCAGCGAAATTCTCCTTGCAGGCATTGCTCCGTTGCAACCGCTTTGCACCACACTTCGCCCATCCGATAGATGCGGTAGCTCAGCATAGCGTCAGCGTGGCCACGGGCAGCCCGGTCCACACCGTGGCCGCCATCGCCGCGATGGCAAGCACCAGCGATACCAGGCGGATGAAACGCAGTTCGGCGGGGGACGCGCGCCAGCGCCTTGCGAACCACAGGATCAGCGCAGCCTGGGCAATCAGGATCGTCGTCCAGATGCCGAGCAGCACGGCGCGCGCATCAGTCCCGCCTTCCGCCTCGAAAGCGCAGAGCGTGCCATGGCCGCCATAAAGCGCCAGGAACGCCAGCGACCACAGCGCGAAACCGGCGACGAGACCCGCGGCCTCGCTGTTGGTCGGGCGCGGACCGGCGGTCACAGCGAGCCGACCAGCGGCATCAGATGGACCGCCGCGAGGATCGCCGCGCCGCTGGCGCCGGCATAGGTGCCGAACAGCGCGAGGTTGCGCAGATCGAGGCTGCGCCGCGGCGAGAGGAAGCCGCGCGCCAGCCGCAACGACACGAAGCCGGCCCCAACCGCGGTCAGCCCGCTGTGCAGCGCGCCATAGGCGGCGAGCATCAGCACCGCGGCGCCATAGGCGTGCTCGGTGGGCGAAGGCGCGAGGAACACGGGGATCGCGATCAGCCCCGCGGTTGCCGCGAAGCTCGCCAGGCCCGTCACGATGAGCCAGAGCCTCGTCCCCCCGGCGTCGCTGCGGGTGTTGGCCGCGACCGCGCGATAGGCAGCAAAGGCCGACAGCCCGAGCGCCAGCGCGGTCAGCGCCGCAATGACCGGCGCGGGCTCGATATAGGCCGGCGGCGGCCAGTTTGGCGCGATCGTCCAGAGGAAGAGATAGCCGAACAGCAGCGAGGCGAAGAAGGTCGCGTCGAACACCAGCGTGAAGATCATGCCCCACCAGCCGGGAGACTGCGCGACCGCCGGGTGCGGGAGCAGCAGCTTGCCGAGCCCGGCGTCGATGGGTTCGGGCTCGTGGCGCAGACCGGTGTCCCACAGCCAGCGAAGCCCGCAGCACAGCACTCCGAGCGCGAGCAGAGCGGCACCCCAGTAGATCCCGAACAGGAAGCACAGTGCGGCACCGGTGATGGTCGCCGCGGTGACCAGCGGGAGATAGGTCGGGCCGGGCAGCAGGATGACTTGCTCGGGCTCGCCGGTTACCCCGTCGACCCCCAGCGTGTCGCGCTGGCCGCCGCGATGCCCGGGCAGATAGCCGCCCCCGGTGGCGAGTTTCGCGGGCAGATCACCCTCGTCAGCCATCGGCTCGCGCGCGGTGACATGCGGCTGGCTGGCAAAATTATACGCCGGGGCGGGCGTCGGCATGGCCCATTCGAGCGTTCCCGCCTTCCACGGATTGCGCGGGCTGATCGCGGCGAAGCGCCACTGGACCAGGATGTCGATCACCACCAGCGCGAAGCCGATCGTCATCACGAAACCGCCGATCGAGGAGACCAGATTGGGGATTTCCCAGCCCAGACCCTCGGCATAGGTATAAACCCGTCGCGGCATTCCCAACAGCCCGGTCAGGTGCATGATCATGAAGGTCAGGTTGAAGCCGACGAAGATCAGCCAGAAGGCCAGTCTGCCCAGACCCTGGTCGCCGCGGCGCCCGATGAATTGCGGCATCCAGTAATAGAGTCCCGCCAGCACCGGGAAGACGAAGCCGCCGACCAGCACGTAATGCAGATGCGCGACGATGAAATGGGTGTCGTGGACCTGCCAGTCGAACGGCACCACCGCGACCATTACCCCGGTCAGCCCGCCGCTGACGAAGATGAAGAAGAAGCCGTAGAGCCACAGCATCGGCAGCTCGAGGCGCGGCCTGCCCTTGAGCAGCGTGGCCAGCCAGGCGAAGACCTGCACCGCGGTCGGGACCACCACCAGCAGGCTCGCCGCCGAGAAGAAGGCCAGGCTGAGATGCGGGATGCCGGTGGTGAACATGTGGTGGACCCACAGTCCGAAGCTGAGGAAGGCCTGCGCGATCAGCGCGGCGACGATCCAGGCATAGCCCACCAGCGGCCGCCCCGCGAAGACCGGGAGGAGCGTCGAGACGACCCCCGCAGCGGGCAGGAAGATGATATAGACCTCGGGGTGGCCGAACAGCCAGAACAGGTGCTGCCACAGCAGCGGGTCGCCGCCGCCGCCGGGGTCGAAGAAGGGCAGCCCGAAGGCGCGTTCGACCTCGAGCATGATCGAGCCCAGGATCAGCGGCGGGAAGCCGACCAGCATCATCGCCGAGGTGACCCACAGGTACCACGCCAGCAGCGGCATCTTGCCCAGCGCCATCCCCCCGGTGCGTACCTTGAGCACGGTGACCATGAATTCGATCGCGGCGCAGACCGCCGAGATCTCGACCACGGTGATCCCGACCAGCCAGATGTCCGAATTGATCCCGGGCGAGAACGGCTTGGACGCCAGCGGGGTGTACATGAACCAGCCGCTGTCGGGCGCGACCCCGAGCAGCAGCGCGGTCAGCAGGATCAGCCCGCCGAAGAGATAGCACCAATAGCCGAAGGCGCTCAGCCGCGGGAAGGCGAGATCGCGCGAGCCCAGCAGCTTGGGCAGCATGTAGAGCGCGAAGCCCTCGATCATCGGGATGGCGAAGAGGAACATCATCACCGTGCCGTGCATGGTGAAGACCTGCGCATATTGCCCGGGATCGAGGAATTGCGTGTCGGGCCCCGCCAGCTGCGCGCGCATCAGCATCGCCAGCACGCCGCCGATCAGGAAGAAGGCGATCGCGGTTACCATAAAGCGGATGCCGACGATGCTGTGGTTGGTCGCCGCCAGGAAGCCGAAGCGGGTCCTGGGAGGGGAATACAGCGGCTCGAGCTCGTGATGGAGATCGAGCGCCTCGTTGTGTGCGGCCTCGCTCATTGCACTCCCAACCATTCGAGCAGGTAATCTGCCCAGTTTTCGATGATCCGCGCCGCCGGTGCGGAGCGTTGTTCCAGCACCGGTTCGCTATCGCCCGGTACGCTGTCCGCCGCGAGCGCCGCCTGGTAGTCGGCGGGCGCGTGCGCGCGGATCTCGAATTCCATATGCGCGTGGCCGATGCCGCAATATTCGGCGCAGATCCCGCGATAGGTTCCGGGCGCATCGGCCTCGAGCCGCATCCGGTTCACCTTGCCGGGGATCGCGTCCATCTTGCCGCCCAGCCGCGGGACCCAGAAGCTGTGGATCACGTCGCCGCTGGTGAGCGCGAGCGTGAACTCCTCGCCGGCGACGACATGGAGGACGTTCTGCGTCCGGCTGCCATCGGGATAGGCGAAGCTCCACAGCCATTGCTGCGAATGCGCGCCGATCGTGTCTTCGGTCTCGGCGCGGGCGAGCAATTGTTCGCCGCGCCAGAAAGCCGCCGCCATCAGCGCGAGCAGGGTGGCGAAAGGAAACATCAGCCCCCAGCCGATCAGCACCCGGCGCTCGGAGAATTGCCGCGTGCCGCGATCGGGGCGCAGCGCGTAGAGCGCGGTGCCCATGACCCCGGTCAGGATCACCAGCGCGCCGCCCAGCATGATCCACCACAGCGTCGCGACCCGCTCGGCCGCGGGGCCGGCGGGCTCGAGGATCGACAGCTCGCCCGCGCAGCCGCCCAGCGCCAGCGCGCCCGCGGCGAGACCGAACAGCGCTCGGCAACCCTTTGCGCGCAGGCGCGTTGGTCGGGCATGGCGAAACTCGACGAAGCTGCGAACATCGGCGTGGGCTCGCGTATCGCGCTGCTCGGCCACCCGATTCATGCCATGCTGGTCACCTTCCCGATCGCGCTGGTGGTGGCGACGCTGGGGGCGGATCTGATGTGGTGGCTGCTGGGCGATCCCTTCTTCGCCCGGGTCGGTCTGTGGACCAGCGGCTGGGGCTTCGTCCTCGGCGTGATCGCCGGGCTCGCCGGCACCGCCGAACTGCTCTCCGGTCCCGGCATCCGCCGACGGCCCGAAAGCTGGACGCATGCGGTGGCCGCGATGATGCTGCTCAGCGTGATCGGCGCCAATTGGGGCCTGCGACTGTTCGACCCGCAGGCGGCAATCCTGCCCTGGGGCATGATGCTCTCGCTTGGCGGACTGGTGTTCGTCGGCCTGGCCGGCTGGCAGGGAGGAAAGCTGGTGTTCGAGCATCAGATGGGTGTCATGATCGCGGAAGAGAAGGACGAGCCGGAGGCGGAGGACCGACCGGACTTGCCGGGCGTTGCAAGAGACCCGGCTCGCTGAGCCAGTCGGGAATGAAACCCACCGGTATCACCGGCTTGGCCAGCACAAGAAACAGGATCGCACCGGCCGAGATCACCACCGACCAACCGATCGCGAGAATCCGCAGCGTGGGCCCCTTCGCATCCTCGTCGGCAAGATGGGCGAGCACATAGCCGTATTGCATATGCGCGCCCACCAGCACGCCGACCGCCGCCAGCTTGACGAACATCCAGGGATGCAGCGCATCGGCCACAAACAGCAGCGCGCCGCCCGCGCCGACTGCGACGAAGGCGGCCGGGGAGACCAGCCCCATATAGGCAAAACGGCTGCCCATCCGCACACGGGCGAAATCCTGTTTATCGCGGACATGACGGTGGCTCAGAAGCAGCGCGGCCAG
>JAHJWA010000290.1 GCA_018828205.1 Alphaproteobacteria bacterium | reverse complement strand
TGTCCGCATCGGGCGCGTAAACGCCGGTTGCGGCATAATGCACCATTTCGGCCACATTGGTTGCATGGTCGCCGATCCGCTCCAGATTGCGCGCGACGAACAGCAATTGCGCCGCGCTGCTGATCGAGGAAGGGTTTTCGACCATGTGGCTGACCAGATTGCGGAAGATCGAATTGTAGAAGGCATCGACCTTCTCGTCCGCTGCGATCACGTCCTTGGCAAGTTCGGGATCGCGCGCCGCATAGGCAGTCAGAACGTCATGGACCATTTCGGACGTCAGCTCGGCCATCGCCGGGAGCAGCGTGAGCGGTTCGTATTTCTTGCGGTCGGGGCCGATCTCGCGGCTCGCCTTGGCGATGTTCTTGGAATAGTCGCCGATCCGCTCGATCACGCCCGCGATCTTGAGCGCGGCAATGACCTCGCGCAAATCGTCCGCCATCGGCGCGCGCAGCGCGATGATCCGCACCGCCAGCTTGTCGACCTCGCTCTCGAGTTCGTCGATCTTGCGGTCGCCCTTGACCACGCGCTTGGCGAGCTCGTCGTCGCCGCGAACCAGCGCCTCGATCGCATCCTGGGTGGCGACTTCCGCAAGCCCGCCCATCTCCGCGATCAGGCCGCGCAGCCGGGTGATGTCCTCGTCGAAGGCCTTGACGGTGTGTTGCATATTCGTTTCGCGGTCCTAGCCGTAGCGTCCGGTGATGTAGTCCTTGGTGCGCTCTTCAAGGGGGTTGGTAAAGATATCGGAAGTTCGACCGTATTCCACCACCTTGCCGAGGTGGAAGAAAGCGGTCCGTTGTGAGACCCGCGCGGCCTGCTGCATCGAGTGGGTGACGATGACGATAGCATAACGACCCGCGAGGTCGTCGATCAGTTCCTCGATTTTTGCGGTCGCGATTGGGTCGAGCGCGGAACAGGGCTCGTCCATCAGGATCACTTCGGGATCCACCGCGATCGCGCGGGCGATGCACAGCCGCTGCTGCTGGCCGCCGGAGAGCGCGGTCCCGCTGTCGCTCAGCCTGTCCTTGACCTCGTTCCACAGCCCGGCGCGGACCAGCGAGCGTTCGACGATGGCGTCGAGATCGTCCTTGTCCTCGGCGAAGCCGTGGATCTTGGGGCCGTAGGCGATGTTATCATAGATCGACTTGGGGAAGGGGTTGGGCTTCTGGAACACCATCCCGACGCGGGCGCGCAATTGCACCACATCCATTCCGGATTTGTAGATGTCCTCACCGTCGAGCTCGATCGTCCCCTCGACCCGCGCGGAGGCGATCGTGTCGTTCATCCGGTTGAGCGAGCGCAGGAAGGTCGACTTGCCGCAGCCCGACGGGCCGATAAAGGCCGTGACGTATTTCTGCGGGATATCGATCGAGACCGAGTCGATCGCCAGCTTGTCGCCATAATAGACGCTCACGTCGCGTGCGCACATCTTGGCCTCGGTGGCCTCGAGGTTGTCGTGGATTACAGTCACCAGCTTTTCTCGAATTTGTTGCGCAGGTAGATGGCGAGGCCGTTCATAAGCAGGAGGAACAGCAATAGCACGATAATCGCCGCGCTCGTGCGCTCGACGAAGCCGCGGTTGATTTCGTCGGACCACAGGAAAATCTGCACCGGCAGGACGGTGGCCGGCGAGGTGAACCCCTCGGGCGGGGTGGCGATGAAGGCGCGCATGCCGATCATCAGCAACGGCGCGGTTTCACCCAGAGCGCGCGCCATGCCGATGATGGTGCCGGTCAGGATCCCTGGCAGCGCCAGCGGCAGGACATGGTGGAACACCACCTGCACCGGCGAGGCCCCGATCGCCAATGCGCCATCGCGGATGCTGGGGGGAACCGCCTTGATCGCGTTGCGGCCGGCAATTACGATCACCGGCATGGTCATCAGCGCCAGCGTCATACCGCCGATCAGCGGCGCGGAGCGCAGATTGGGGAATATCCACAGGAAAACCGCCAGTCCCAGCAGGCCAAAGATGATCGAGGGCACCGCCGCCAGATTGTTGATCGAGACCTCGATCACATCGGTCCAGCGATTGCGCGGCGCGTATTCTTCCAGATAGAGCGCGGCCAGCACGCCGATCGGGAAGGCGAGCGCCAGCGTGATCAGCATCGTCAGGATCGAACCCTTGAGCGCGCCCCAGATCCCGACCTGCTGGGGATTGGTGGCATCCGCGCGCAGCAGGAAGCCGGGATCGAAATTCTTGGCAAGCACGCCGCGTTCGCTCAGTTCGTTCGCGAGCCGCCGCATTTCGGGCGATCCCTCGCCGGCATAGCCCGCAGCAAGGTTGGAGCTGGCGGGCAATTCGAACGTGGTGGTGCCGCGCAGAATGCTCTCGTCGGCGACGATCGCCTCGGCCACTTCGCGCCAGGCGTCGGAATCGAGTTGCTCCGCCGCTTCCTCGCCAAGCGCTTCGCCGGCGTAGAATTCGACCACCGACTGCAGGTCCTGCGAGCCCAGGATTTGCACCGCGGCGGCTTGGTCGGCGGGGAGCGTTCCTCCCGCAATCCCCGTTTCGGTGAAATCGATCGGCACCGCGAGTTCGGCACGCTGGAAACCGCCGATGCCGTTGAGCGTCATGGTGACCAGCAGGAAGGCCAGCACCAGCACCGAGAACAGGATGGCGCCGAGACCGAGCGCCTTGAAGCGGCGTTCGGAGGCGTAGCGTTGCTTGAGGCGCTTCTCGAACACGGCAGTCCGAGTGGGGGCGATGCGATCAGTCATAGGCTTCGCGGAACCTCTTGACCACGCGCAGGGCGATGAAATTAAGCGCCAGCGTGACCAGGAACAGGACGAAGCCGAGCGCGAAGGCGCTGAGCGTCGCGGGATGGTCGAAACTGCCTTCGCCGGTCAGCATGGCGACGATCTGCACCGTCACCGTGGTCATCGCCTCGAGCGGATTAGCGGAGAGATTGGCGGCGGTCGAAGCGGCCATCACCACGATCATCGTCTCGCC
Organism: Alphaproteobacteria bacterium; assembly: GCA_018828205.1. GTDB lineage: Bacteria > Pseudomonadota > Alphaproteobacteria > Sphingomonadales > Sphingomonadaceae > Qipengyuania. The sequence continues at coordinate 843 of JAHJWA010000290.1, read as the reverse complement.
GATCGCGCGGCTGACCGCCAGCATGACGCCCGCGACGATGCCCGGCAGCGCGGCGGGTACCAGGACCTTGCGGATCGTCTCGGATTTGGTCGCGCCCATCGCCAGGCTGCCGTCGCGCATGGCGCTAGGGACCGCGGCGATGCTGTCGTCGGCCATCGAACTGACAAAGGGAATGATCATCACGCCCATCACCAGGCCCGCCGCCAGCGCGCTTTCGCTCGACGGATTGGAGGCGCCGAAAAACAGGGCGATGTCGCGGATCGAGGGGGCGATGGTGAGCGCAGCGAAATAGCCATAGACCACCGTGGGAACGCCCGCGAGGATCTCGAGCGCCGGCTTGACCCAGCGGCGCATCGAGGGGGCGGCGTATTGGGTGAGGTAGATCGCGCTCATCAGCCCCAGCGGGATCGCGACGATCATGGCGATGATCGCACCGATGAAGATCGTGCCCCAGAACAGCGGTACCGCGCCGTAGCGGGTGGGATCGGGGCTGTCGGGGCTGCTCATCGGATCCGGACCCCAGTGAAGGCCGAACAGGAAATCGAGCGGGTTGACCATCCCGAAGAAGCGGATCGTCTCGAACACGAGGCTGACCACGATCCCGATCGTGGTGAGGATCGCCACCAGCGACGCGAGCAGCAGGATCGTCATCACGATCCGCTCGACCCGGGTGCGGGCGCGGAAGTCGGGTTTGAGCTTGAGGAAGGACCAGGCCCCGCCGAGGAAGGCGAGCACCAGGCTGACTGCGATGCCGATCCAGGCATAGCGCGTTATCGCCGCGCGAAAGGGCTCGACCAGCGCCTGCGCTTCGGGGTTGAACACCGCCAGCGACGCGCCGCTGGC
>JAHJWA010000289.1 GCA_018828205.1 Alphaproteobacteria bacterium | reverse complement strand
CGCCCGCGGCTGCTCTACGACTATTTCAAGCAGAACTTCGCGCAGGTCACCAATCCGCCGATCGATCCGATCCGCGAGGAACTGGTGATGAGCCTGCTGTCGATGATCGGCCCGCGCCCCAATCTGCTCGGGCGCGACGCCGGGCTGCACAAGCGGCTCGAGGTCAGCCAGCCGATTCTCACCAATGAGGATCTGGCCAAGATCCGCTCGGTCGAGGCGGCGCTCGACGGCGCGTTTCGCACCGCGACGATCGACTGCAGCTGGGACGCCGCCACCGGCGCCGAGGGGCTGGCAATGGCGATCAAGGAGATGTGCTGGGCCGCGACCGAGGCGGTGCTGCAGGATCACAATATCCTCATCCTGTCGGACCGGCTGCAAGGCCCCGACCGCATCCCCATGCCCGCGCTGCTCGCCACCGCGGCGGTGCACCACCAGCTCACCCGCCAGGGGCTGCGGATGCAGACCGGGCTGGTGGTCGAGACCGGCGAAGCGCGCGAGGTGCACCATTTCTGCGCGCTCGCGGGTTATGGCGCCGAGGCGATCAACCCCTATCTCGCCTTCGAGACGCTCGAGCATCTGCGCGCCGACCGGCACCCCGATCTGGCGCCCGAAAAGGTCCGCGACAATTACGTCAAGGCGGTGGGCAAGGGCATCCTCAAGGTCATGTCCAAGATGGGCATCTCGACCTACCAGTCCTATTGCGGGGCGCAGATTTTCGACGCGGTCGGGCTGTCGAGCGGTTTCGTCGAGGCCTATTTCACCGGCACCTCGACCACGATCGAGGGCGTCGGGCTCGAACAGGTCGCCGAAGAAGCGGTCCGCCGCCACGCGCTCGCCTATGGCGATGCACCGATCTACCGGACCATGCTCGATCCCGGCGGCATCTACCAGTACCGGCTGCGCGGCGAGGACCACGCCTGGACCCCGGAGACCGTGGCCAATCTCCAGCATGCGGTGCGCGGCGACAGACCCGACAATTACGCCGCCTTCGCCAAGGCGATCAACGAACAGTCCGAGCGGCTGCTGACGATCCGCGGGCTGATGGAACTGCGCAAGGCCGCCAAGCCGATCCCGCTCGAGGAGGTCGAACCCGCCGCCGAGATCGTCAAGCGCTTCAGCACCGGGGCGATGAGCTACGGCTCGATCAGCCGCGAGGCGCACACCACGCTGGCGATCGCGATGAACCGCATCGGCGCGCGCTCGAACACCGGCGAGGGCGGCGAGGAACCCGACCGCTTCGTCCCCATGGCCAATGGCGATTCGATGCGCAGCCGGATCAAGCAGGTCGCCAGCGGACGCTTCGGGGTGACCACCGAATACCTCGTCAATTCGGACGATATCCAGATCAAGATGGCGCAGGGTGCCAAGCCCGGCGAGGGCGGACAATTGCCCGGCCACAAGGTCGACAAGACCATCGGCAAGGTGCGCCATTCGACCCCCGGCGTGGGGCTGATCTCGCCGCCGCCGCATCACGACATCTATTCGATCGAGGATCTGGCGCAGCTGATCCACGACCTCAAGAACGTCCAGCCCGCGGCGCGGATCTCGGTCAAGCTGGTGAGCGAGGTCGGGGTCGGCACGGTCGCGGCGGGCGTCTCCAAGTGCAAGGCCGACCACGTCACCATCTCGGGCTACGAGGGCGGCACAGGCGCGAGCCCGCTGACCAGCCTGACCCATGCCGGCAGCCCCTGGGAAATCGGGCTCGCCGAAACCCAGCAGACGCTGCTGCTCAACGATCTGCGCAGCCGCATCGCGGTGCAGGTCGACGGCGGCCTGCGCACCGGACGCGATGTCGCGATCGGCGCGCTGCTCGGCGCGGACGAATTCGGCTTCGCCACCGCCCCGCTGATCGCGGCGGGCTGCATCATGATGCGCAAATGCCATCTCAACACCTGCCCGGTGGGCGTGGCGACGCAGGACCCGGTGCTGCGCAAGCGCTTCACCGGCACGCCCGAGCATGTCATCAACTACTTCTTCTTCGTCGCCGAGGAACTGCGCCAGATCATGGCCGAGATGGGCTTCCGCCGGGTCGAGGACATGGTGGGCCGGGTCGATCTGATCGACACCCACCGCGTCGCGCGCCACTGGAAGGCGAGAGGCGTCGATCTGTCGCGATTGCTGGCCTCGGTCGAACGCGTCCCCGATGCGCCGCTGCGCCAGACGGGCACGCAGGACCACGGCCTCGACGCGGCGATGGACCGCGAGCTGATCGCGGCCTGCCAGCCGGCGATTGCGAACGGCAAGCCGGTGGTGCTCGAACGCGAGGTCCGCAACGTCAACCGCAGCGTCGGGGCGATGCTCTCGGGCCGGATCGCCGAGGCGCATGGCCATCGCGGGCTGGCGCAGGACGCGATCCGCATCACCCTCACGGGGGTCGCGGGGCAGAGCTTCGGCGCCTGGCTGGCGCATGGTGTCACGCTCGAATTGACCGGCGATGCCAACGACTATGTCGGCAAGGGGCTTTCGGGCGGGCGCATCGTGGTCCGGCCGCCGCAGCATGTCACCCGCGAGGCGAGCGACAACATCATCGTCGGCAACACCGTGCTCTATGGCGCGATCGCGGGCGAAGCCTTCTTCGCCGGGGTCGCGGGCGAGCGCTTCGCGGTGCGCAATTCGGGCGCGGTCGCGGTGGTCGAGGGCACGGGCGATCACGCCTGCGAATATATGACCGGCGGCGTGGTCTGCGTGCTCGGGGCGACAGGGCGCAATTTCGCCGCGGGGATGAGCGGGGGCGTG
>JAHJWA010000042.1 GCA_018828205.1 Alphaproteobacteria bacterium | reverse complement strand
GACATTGACCGGATCGAAGAGCTTGAAGGCTTCCTCGGGGAACAGGTCCTCGGTCATCCGCGTGCCCGCGACGGGGCTCAGCGTGTTGACCTTGATGTTGTACTTCGCGCCCTCGAGCTGGAGCGTCTTGGTCAGGCCCGCGAGGCCCAGCTTGGCCGCGCCGTAATTGGCCTGGCCGAAATTGCCGAACAGCCCGGTCGAGCTTGCGGTCATCAGCACGCGGCCATAGGCCTGCTCGCGGAAGGTCTCCCAGCACGCCTTGGTGGCATAGGCCGAGCCATTGAGGTGCACGTCGACGACGAAGGCGAAATCTTCCGGCGTCATCTTGGCGAAGGTCTTGTCGCGCAGCACGCCGGCGTTGTTGATCAGCACATGGACGCCGCCCCATTTCTGCTTGGCGTCGGCAACCATCTTTTCCATCTGCTCGGGGTTGGTGACCGAGGCGCCATTGGCCATCGCGGTGCCGCCGGCCTTTTCGATTTCCTCGACGACCTTGGCGGCCATGTCGGAAGTGCCGGTGCCGTCGCGCGATCCGCCGAGGTCGTTGACCACGACCTTGGCGCCGCGTTTGCCGAGCTCGAGCGCGTATTCGCGGCCCAGACCGCCGCCTGCGCCGGTGACGATGGCTACCTTGTCCTTGAAATCGATGGTCATGCTGGGTCTCCGATATGGTTTACGTGAACGTCAATCCGAGCGGCGGACTGACATGTTCGCCGCGCGCTTGCAACCGCCAGTTCGACGCGCCGCCGTGCCGTAGGGTCGGGGCGTGCAAAGTGCGGGGTTCAGCGCGTCGCCAGAGCCTCGAGCGCGGGGATCAGCTCGGCGAGCGAATCGATCTCGGCATCGGCGCCGAGTTCGCCCGGCGGCTTGTCGCAATAGCCGTAGCGCGCGCCGACCACGGACACCTGCGCCGCGCGGGCTGCCATGACGTCATAGGTGCTGTCGCCCACGAAAGCAAAGCTTCCCCCGCCGCAGCGCCGCCGCGCCTCGATCAGCGAATCCGGTTCCGGCTTGGCGCGGCCCTTGCCCATGGTGTCGCCGCCGATGATGGTATCAAAGCGGTGGGCGAGTTCGAGCGTGGTGAGGATCTGGCGGGCGAATGCCTCGAACTTGTTGGTCACCAGCGCCAGCCTGACCCCGCGCGCGGCGAGCGCGTCGAGGCATTCCTCGGCACCGGGGTAGGGCCGCGAGTGGACCGCGTTGTGGGCGGCGTAATAGGTCAGCATCTGCTTGTAGAGCGCGTGGAACGCGTCATCGTCCATCCCGCCCTGGCGCTCGACCGCGCGCGCCAGCATGATCTTGGCGCCGCCGCCGATCAGATCCTTGCTGCTCTCAACCGGGATCGGTTGGAAGCCGCCCAGTTGGAGCGCGTGGTTCACCGCGGCGCCCAGATCGCGGAAACTGTCGAGCAGCGTTCCGTCGAGGTCGAATGCGACGATGTCGAAGGGGAATTTTGCCATGCGCGGCGCGGTGCAGGATGCGACTTCAAACCGCAAGCGAATGGTGGCAAGGCGCTGACCATGATCCAGAAACGCGAATTCGCCGCCGTCATTCTCGCCGCGGGCAAGGGCACCCGGATGAAGAGCGACCTGCACAAGGTCCTCCACCCGATCGCGGGAAGGCCGATGATCGACCATCTCATGGCCTCCGCGGCCGAACTGGGCCCGGCCAAGACGGTCGTGGTGGTCGGCAGCGGCCGCGAGCAGCTCGAGGCGGCGATGGCGGGCCGCGCCGAGACCAGCCTGCAGGAGCCGCAGCTCGGCACTGGCCACGCCGTGCAGCAGGCGCAGGCCGGTCTGGCAGGGTTCGATGGTGACGTGCTGATCCTCTACGGCGATGTGCCCTTCGTGCGCGCAAAGACGATGCAGGCGATGCTCGACCGGCTCCATGCCGACGATGCGCCTGCGGTGGTCGTGCTGGGTTTCGAGCCGGAAGACGCGCTGCAGTATGGCCGCGTGCTCGCCCACGAGGACGGGCGTATCGCCAAGATGGTCGAGCACAAGGACGCGACCGAGGAAGAGCGGGCCTGCCGCCTGTGCAATTCGGGGCTGATGGCGGCTCGCGCCTCCGACATGTTCGACCTGCTGACGCGCGTTGGCAACGACAACAGCCAGGGGGAATACTACCTCGTCGATGTGGTCAACGTCGCCAATGCCGACGGCCGCCACAGTGCGGTGGTGGTGACGGACGATCCCGATGAGGTGCGGGGCATCAACAGCCGCGCCGAACTCGCCGCTGCCGAAGCGCAATGGCAGGCGTTCCGCCGCGAGGAGGCGATGGCCGAAGGCGTCACGCTCAAAGCGCCCGAGACGGTGTTCTTCAGCTTCGACACGCGGCTTGGCCGCGATGTCGTGATCGAACCCAATGTGGTGTTCGGCCCCGGGGTCAGCGTGGCCGACCGCGCGCATATCAAGGCCTTCAGCCATATAGAGGGCGCGACGATCGGCGAGGGCGCGCAGGCGGGGCCCTTCGCCCGGCTGCGCCCCGGTACGGTGATGGGCAGGAACAGCTTCGTCGGCAATTTCGTCGAGATGAAGGCCGCGGTGCTGGGCGAGGGCGCCAAGGCCAGCCATCTGACCTATCTCGGCGATGCCGAGGTCGGTGCGGGCGCCAACATCGGCGCGGGTACGATCACCTGCAATTACGACGGCTATTTCAAGCACAGGACCGTGGTCGGCGAAAATGCTTTCATCGGCTCCAACAGCGCGCTGATCGCGCCGGTCAGCATCGGCCGCGACGCGATCGTGGCAGCGGGCAGCGCGGTCAGCGGCGATGTCGCCGACGGCGATCTGCGGATGGTCCGCGGCGAGCAGATCGTGAAGCCCGGCTGGGCGGACCGCTTCCACGATGCGATGAAAAAGAAAAAGGCGGCGGCGAAAAAGCCCGGGTGAGGGCGGCCGGCTTGCCGGTCGGGGCGACGGGACGCGAATTGTCACCGGAAACGAAAAGGGCGGCCCCTCGAGGCCGCCCTTTGTGTATTCCGTCATGTCTGAAGCGGTTCAGCCCTCGACATGCTCCGCCAGCACGGTGAGGCCGTTCTCGCCCACTTCGGCAAAGCCGCCGCGCACTTCGATCAGCTCGGGCACGCCGCCCTCGGTCCGGTAGACCTGCACCGCGCCGTCGCGGATGGTCGACATGAAGGGCGCATGCCCCTCGAGCACGCCGAACTCGCCTTCCGTACCGGGGACGACCACCATGTGGACGTCCTCGCTGCGGACCTGCTTGATCGGTGTGACGAGTTCGAAATGCAATGCCATGCTAGTCTCTCCGCCCCCCCGCAAGCGGGAGGGAAATGCGTCAGGATTCGTCGGCCATCTTCTTGGCCTTCTCGACCGCCTGATCGATGCCGCCGACCATGTAGAAGGCGCTCTCGGGCAGGTAGTCGTATTCGCCGTCGACCACCGCCTTGAAGCTCTTCACCGTGTCTTCCAGCTGGACGAAGACGCCCGGGATGCTGGTGAAGACCTCGGCCACGTGGAACGGCTGGCTGAGGAACTTCTGGATCTTGCGCGCGCGGCTGACGGTGAGCTTATCCTCTTCGGACAGCTCGTCCATGCCGAGAATGGCAATGATGTCCTGCAGGCTCTTGTACTTCTGCAGGGTTTCCTGGACCCGGCGAGCGGTCTGGTAATGCTCCTCGCCGACGACGCGGGGTTCGAGCACGCGGCTGGTGGAATCGAGCGGATCGACCGCCGGGTAGATGCCCAGCTCCGAAATCGCGCGGTTCAGCGTGGTGGTCGCGTCAAGGTGAGCAAACGAGGCGGCAGGCGCGGGATCGGTGAGATCGTCCGCGGGAACATAGATCGCCTGGACCGAAGTGATCGAGCCCTTGTTGGTCGAGGTGATGCGTTCCTGGAGGTTGCCCATGTCGGTCGACAGCGTCGGCTGATAACCCACCGCCGACGGAATACGGCCGAGCAGCGCCGACACTTCCGAACCCGCCTGGGTGAAGCGGAAGAT
>JAHJWA010000041.1 GCA_018828205.1 Alphaproteobacteria bacterium | reverse complement strand
CGCGCCGAGATCGTCAGCCGCTCGCGGTTGCGATAGCCGAAATAGGGCTGGATGCGCACGGGCTTGGTGGGGAACAGGGCCATCCTGTCGCGCTAGCTTGGCGATTCGCGGCTGGATAGCCCCTGGTTCCGCTATCTGCGGCCAAGACGAGGTGGTTGTTGCCGTCGATCGCTTTGGCTCGCGCGTCAGGCGAGCAATTTGCGCGCGGCGCGTTCGAGCAGCGGGACATCCTCGGGAATCTCGCCCAAGACCGACAATTCGCCATCCTCGGTCCGCCGGACCATCACCAGCGCGAATTCGGGCCCATCGGGGGCGAGGTCCTCGAAGCCGACCGGTTCGATGCCGCGCAGCCTCGTCGCCAGCGACTCGCGCAGGCTCGCGCGGTCGTCGACCTTTTCGCCCGCCTCCTCGCGGCGCGCGCGGCGCTCGGCCTGGACCACGCCCTTGAGCCCGCCCTCGGCCTCGCCGAGATAGCGCGCGAGCGAGCCCCGCTCGACCTGCAGCCGGTGCGCATGGCTCAGCACCGCGGCGTATTCGGTGACGCGGGTCTTGTCGTAATCGGCGCCGAACACGAGCTTGACCACCGGGGTCATCGGCGCGCGTTCCTGAACCTTCAGGCCGCTGTCGGCGATCAGCTCCCGGAAGCCCTCGGGATCGGCGGCCGCCTCGATGCTGAAATCATAGGCGCGGCCGACCGCCTGGTAGAGCGCATCGCGGCTGCGGTCCTCGGTCGAACTCGCGGCCAGCGCCAGTTCGCGCGCGGCGGCGAGACAGTCGTAGAGACCTTCCGCCTCGCCCGGGCGCGCGGGCTCGTGCTGCGCTTCACCGGATTCGAATCCGTCGATGTCGAACTCGTCATGGTCCGCATCGGAGCTGTCGGTCGAAAGCGCCGCGGCGGGGACGAAGCCGGACCCGGGCGGCGGTGTTTCGGGCTCATAGGCCTGCGGCACCGGCGGCGCGTCGTCCTCGTCATAGGCCGAGGGCAGTTCGAGCGTCGGGCGCGGCTTGACCCCGCGTCCGATCAGCGAGGACAGCCCCGCCCCGACGCTGTCGTCGGCCAGCGGATCGACGACATCGTCGACATCCTCGAGTTCGGGTTCGTCGTAATCGTCGTCGAGCCCGTAATCGCGCGCGGTCTCGCCGATGGCGGTGCGATTCCATTCGCTCTGGGCGGAGTCGTCCTCGTCCTCCTCGTCCTCCTCGCCCTCTTCATCATCCCATTGCTGCACCGGCCACTCGGTCCGGTCCTGCCCGCCGCCGCCGAAGGCCGGCACGGGCAATTCGTCTGCGTCGCGGTGCCGCAGCACCGGCTGTTTGAGCACCAGCACGTCGTGCGCGCCCCTATCGCGCCCGTTCTCATCGGCATTCTCATCGGCGTCCGCATCGGCATCCGCCGCGGCGTCGGCCTCGAGCGCCTGGCCGATCTCGAGCAGCAGTTCGTCGGCGGTCTGCTGGTCGGCGACCTCCTTCCAATTGATCACCCCGAAGATGAAATCGATCGTCTCGTCGTCGCTCGAATAGGGCAGCAGGATACCGCGATAGAGCGCGGTGGCGCCGCGCTGGTTGACGAATTCCGCCTCGAAACCGATCGGCGCCTGATTGGCGAGGATCTGCATGTAATGATCGGTGATCCGGCTGAGCAGCGAGCGCGCGGGGATTTCCGAGACCGCATCGATCGCGTCCTGCGCGCTGCACTCCTCCGCCAATTGTTCGCCGAGATATTCCACCGCGGGGTTTTCCACCCCTTGCGTGAAATCGAGCAGCACCGAATAGGGCCCGAAATCCTTGAGCGAGGCGGGATCGAGATCCTCGATCGAGGGGAAGTTGCGGTCCGCGAGCAGGCTCGACCAGTGGTTGTAGGCGCGCACCTGCATCCGGCGCTCGTCCTGCCCCACCGGCGAGGGCGGTCCCTCGTGGATCGGCTCCTCGTCGTCGCCGTGGAAACCGGGCCCGGACGAATCGTCGCCGGAAGAGTCGGGGCCGGAATAGTCGGGCTCGTCGTCATACGCTCCGCGCGAGCCGAAAATGCCGCCTAGCCTGTCCATCGTCGATGCTGCCCCCGAAAAGCGTGCCATGACGGCGCGGTGATCTCACCCTGCTTTTGACGGGCCGTGGTAAACATATCCCTAACCATCGGGGGCATTATCCCCGTGCCGGCGATTACAGCATGTAGCGCATCTTGATCGCCATCGCCTTGGGGGTGTCGGCGACCTCGAAGACCGCGTCCTCGAAGCGCGGCGGACCCATCCGGACCCTGGCGTCGCGCGAGAAGCCGAAGCCCTCCTTGGGCATCATCCCCAGCGCGCGATCGGCCTTGCCGTTGGAATTCTCGTCGTGGAGCAGCGCGATCGCATAGCGTCCCGGCGCGACATCGGGGAAGGTGACGGTGACCTGGCCCTTGTGGGCCTCGACCACCGCGCGATGCGATTGGGTGCCGCTGCGGCATTGCGGGAAGCGCACCGGATCGCCGGTCATGCAGGCGCGCACCAGCCCGTCGGCGCTGCGCAATTGGGTGACGGTGACGGTGACGTCGGTCCCTTCATGGGGGTGCCCCGCCGCGCTGGCCAGCGCCGCGATCGGCAGCAGAAGCAGAGACAGGGCCATTCTCATATCGCTTTGCTCAGACCCTTGTCGGTGCCGCAGACCCTGTCCCAGAAGCGGAAATAGAGCCCGTAATTGCAGCGGTATTCTTCGTGATGCCGCTGATGGTGGCTGGCGGTTATCAGCCAACCTCCTAACCGCGAATGAACCAGCCGGCGCGGAAACATCTCCCAGCCCATGTGGTTGGTGACCCCCATCAGCGTCATGATGGCCAGCACCAGCCCCAGCATCGCGGCGTGGATCGGGATGACGAACACCAGCAGCGGGATCACGAAGGCCCCGGTCAGCGCCTCGTAGGGGTGGAAGCTCATCGCCGCCCAGGCGGTCGGCGGGCGGCTGGCATGATGGACCGCGTGCATCGAGCGGAACAGTTTCGGGCGGTGCATCCAGCGGTGCGACCAGTAGAACCAGCTGTCGTGCGCGAACAGATAGAGCAGCACCGAGAGCGGCAGATACCACAGCGGGAAATCCTGCCAGCCGGTATAGATCTGCGTCCAGCCGCGCTCCTGCCAGCCCCATCCGACGATCCCCGCCGGAATGCCGTAGATCGCCGCCGAGGCCAGCGACCAGGCGATCTCGCGGCGCATCTGCGGGCCGAGCTTGGCGTGGTAGCCGGGCTTGCGCCGCGTCGTCAGCCAGGCGAAAAACCCGCTGGTGGCGAGATAGCGCAGCGCGACGATCAGCGTCATCGCGAGCGTGGAGAGGATAAGGGCGGCGAGCATGGCGGCCCCGCCTATGCCGCAATCCGCGCAGCCGGGACAGAAGTTAGTGCGCGCTCGGCGGGTGCTGGTCGCCCGCCCAGTCGCTGCCTACTCGCTTTGGCCCCAGGGTGCGCAGTCGGGATCGCCCGCCACGGTCAGCCGCCGCAGCGCGGCGCGCGCCAGCCGTTCGACCTCGACCTTGCGCCGCGCCGCGGCGAGCGGGTGGAGCGGGGCGGGGCGCAGGATTTCCGCGTCATAGCCATCGGCGACGATCACCCCGCAGCAATCGGGGCGATAGTCCGCGCTGTCGAGCGGCCCGCGGTCGAGCCCCGGCGGCACCCCCCAGAAGAAGCGGTCGCAATGATCGAGATAATCGGGCCATTTGCCATCGCCCAGCAGATCGCCGCGCTGGACCTTGATCTCGACGATGATCACCCGCCCCTTGGGGTCGACCCCCATCAGATCGGCGCGGCGGCCGCCGCGCAGCGGCATTTCGGGCAGGCACCAGATGTCGTTGCGCGCGAACAGCCGCGCGATCCCGCGGCACACGGCCTTGGCGGTCGCGGCCTGGGTATCGGGTGAAGGGGGAAGCGTCGTTGCAAGCGAGTCGGCCATGCCGCAGCGCTGGAACAAAAAGGCAACTTCGTCAAGCGCGCGGGGGGTCCTGCCGCGAGCGATCAAGCGCTCGGGCGCGACCTAGCAGGGGGTCAGTTCGGGCTCGACAAAGGCGCAGATCGCCTGCCGCGCGGCGTGGAATTCGCGCCACAGCGTCAGCGCCGCGGCGGTGGTGTCGCGGCCGTTGTCGGCGGCACCGATCAGCGCGCGCAGCCCGGTCTGCATCACCAGCGCGAGATCGTCGATCCCATTGGCGACCGCCCGGCAGCGCCAGCCCCCGGCGCGCGCCGCGCGCGTGGGGAGCGTGGCGATCGCGCCGCCGGGGCGGGCATTCGCCAGCTGCGCGAGCTGCGCGACCGCATCGGCGGCATCGTGCAGGGCGTCCCAGCGCATCTCCAGCTCGACGGCCCGCGCGGCGGGCGTCGCTCGGGGCGTCTCTCCGGGCGTCGCTCCGGGCATCGGCCCGGCATCGCCGATCGGGGGCAGCATGGTCGCATGGGCGAGATCGAATTCATGGCGGAGCGCGTTCATCGCCCGCCGGGCTAGCCCAGCGAGCTTGCCAAATCGCTAACGCGGACCTGCGCGACCCCCCGCGATAAGCGCTGGCGCGAGCCAGCACGCTTTGCTAGAGCGCCGCTCCACCGTCTGGCCAGCATGCACCCGTAGCTCAGCTGGATAGAGCGCTGCCCTCCGAAGGCAGAGGTCACAGGTTCGAATCCTGTCGGGTGCACCAGCCTTTCCGGTCTCGCGTGGTCCCTCGACGCACCGGCTCGCGACCGCTTTTGCCGAACTCGCGATTGACACCGCGCCCGCTTCGCTCCAGCCCCTGTTGCAGGGGAGCACGATGTCCGATCGCCGGTTGCAACTTGTCGAAGCCATGGAGGGGGTCGCTGCGGGCGACCGCGCCGCGCTTCATACCGTCTATGAGATGACATCGGCCAAGCTGTTCGCCACCATCGTGCGGATCGTGCGCGGTCGCGAGCGCGCCGAGGACCTGCTTCAGGACGTTTACGTCAAGGCATGGCGCCGCGCCGGTCGCTTCGATCCCGCCAAGGGCAGCCCGATCGCCTGGCTGTGCACGATCGCGCGCAACACCGCGCTCAACGATCTGCGCCGCGAGAGCCGCAGCGCCGAACTCGCGGGCGACGAATTGCCCGAAGTCGCCGACGAGAGCGTGCTGCCCGCCGACGACTGGCTGTGCGCCAGCGAGGACAGCGCCGAACTCGCGCGCTGCCTCGAGCAATTGCAGGCCGACCACCGCCGTTCGATCAAGCTCGCCTTCTTCGACGGCTTCAGCCATTCCGAACTGGCGAACCGGCTCGAGGTCCCGCTGGGCACGATGAAGAGCTGGATCAGGCGCGGGCTCGCCGGGCTGAAGGGCTGTCTGGGTGGCTGACACGCTCGATCCCACCGCCGGCGAACCGCCAGCCGACGATCCCTTGATCCGCGCCGGCGAATATGCGCTCGGCGTGCTCGAGGGCGGCGAACTCGCCAGCGCGCAGCGCGCGCTGCTGGCCGACCGCGGCTTTGCCGAGGCGGTCGAGTGGTGGGAGCAGCGCTTTGCCGCCATCGCCGAACAGGCCGGCGAATATCTCCCCTCCGCCGCGGTCTGGCGCGGGATCGAGACGCGGCTCGATGCGGAGAGCCGCACCGCCGCCGCCGAGCCGGTGGCGCTGCCGGAGGATCGCGCATCCAGGCGGAGCCTCGCGGCGCTGGTGACCGGCGGGGCGCTGGCCGCGGCAGCGCTGGCGCTGTTCCTGGCGACGCCGCGTCCCGCGGATGTGGTGCCGCCCGATATCGCCGCCGCGCCGTCCGAGCAGCTGATCGCGCAATTGCAGGATGCCGAGACCGACCGCCGGCTTGCCAGCGTCGTCGATGTCGAGAACCGCAGGCTGGCGCTGACCATCGCCGGGCTCGAGGCCGAGCCGGGGCAGACCCCCGAATTGTGGGTGATCCCCGCCGGCGGCGCGCCGGTCTCGCTGGGTGCGATCCCCGAAAGCGGGCGCTTCCAGCGCGACCTGTCGGCGGCGGAAAGCGCGCTGCTGGTCGGGGGCGCCTCGCTCGCGGTCACCTTCGAGGAGGACAGCGGCACGCGCCACGAGGCACCGACCATGCCGATCCTGCTGGTCGGGGAACTCGACCGGGTCTGACCGTCCGGGCGAAAAATCGCCGTTGGATTTCAGCGGCTTGCTGATTTCTTTCAAAAAAGTTCGGCGGGTGGTGCATCCGCTGCGCCCCCCGCGGGGTAGCTGCGCCGCCTTCATCGCATGAAGGCAGCCGAGACCCGCGGGGTTTCGCCCAGCCTGGCCTCTAGCGGGCCCTGCTGGGGAGGGGATGTCCCGCGTCGATCGGCTTTCTGGTCCACAAGGAGAGAAAGCATTATGATCATCACCACCAACACCCGCCTCGCGGCGACCCTGCTCGCCGGCAGCGCGATGTTCGCCATCGCCTCGCCCGCGCAGGCCGATCCGACCCCCGAATGCAATGATTCCGAAATCAACGCCACCGAATGCGGCAGCGATTCCGACGCGACCGCCGCGGGCGCGACCGCGGTCGGCAATGGCGCCGTGGCGGATGGCGTCGATGCCGTCGCCGTGGGCAGCGACGATGCGGGCGCCGCCCCGGCGACCGCCACCGGGCCCTCGACCACCGCGATCGGCGGCGAAAGCCTCGCCAGCGGCCCCGGCGCCACCGCGCTCGGCTGGCGTTCGGTTGCCGATGCCGAACGCGCCACCGCGCTGGGCCATCTCGCCACCGCGCAGGGTGTCCGCTCGACCGCCGTCGGTGAGAACGCCGATGCGCAGACCGATTTCAGCACCGCGATCGACAATGAATCGATCGCCAATGGCGTCGACGCGTTGGCG
>JAHJWA010000288.1 GCA_018828205.1 Alphaproteobacteria bacterium | reverse complement strand
GGCACTGAACGCCCATAACTTCTTCGTTCACATCGTGCACGCCTGGGGGCTGCTGGGACTGGTGGTCTTTGCCGTTGGCTTGCTGCCGTTCGTTCCGACGATTCGCGCGAGGCTCGATGCGCAGCCTGCGATCGCGTGGCCATCCTTCGCGCTGCTCCTTGCACTGGCGCTCACATCGCTGCTGGACGGGACGCTGTTCTACAACCAGCCGCTCTTCCTGTGCGCGCTTGGTTTCGCCGTGCTGGCATCGGTGCCTTCAAAGCAAAGGAGAACCAGCGTTGTCGGTGCTCCCGCAGGCGGCCCGATACGCTAATCCTCCTTTGCGCGACACATACCGACGAGGCTGTCAGCGCCCCCTCACCACCAGCTTCACCTTCTGCCCGGCGCGAAGCGTATCGTTGGCGTCGAGCGAGTTGAGGACAAGGAAGCGTTCGAGCTGGCCGTCGTCATAGGCCATCCGGTTCGCCAGCGTGCGGATCGTGTCGCCGCTGCGAACCGTGGCCACCTCGAGATGGCGCGGGACGACGTTGGCGGCCTCGGCGGCGGTGATCCGGCGCATCGAGTTGAACATCGGCGTGAAGGCGCTCGCGCCGCCCGGCTGGGTGATCACCTGGAAGTGATAGGCGCGATCGTTTGCGAATTCATAGGCGAAGACCACCACATCGACCTCTCCCTGGCCGCTGTTGACGCGCGCGGTGCCATAGACGGCGGGAAGCCCGTTGACGGTGGTGCGCTGGATCGATTGCGGGCGCAGCTGCTGCTGGTTGCCGCCGAGTCCGGCGAATACGCTCGCAACGTAATTCTCCAGATTGCCGCTGTAGGGCGCCAGCGTGAGCTGGGCCTGACCGCTCTGGCCGTTGATGCTCACGGCGCGGGTGCCGTTGAGCAAATAGTAGCCCTGCGGCGCGGTGAAGGACAACCGCATGTCGGGGTGGATGAACTGGCGGCCCTCGACCACGCCCTGCTGCGGATCGTCGCCATAGAGCAGGCCGTCGATCCGGGTCAGGAAGGTGTCGCGATTGGTGACCCCGGTGGCGCCTTGCGCCATGCTCAGCGCCTCCTGCACCCGGCTGGCGGGATCGGGGTGGGTCGATGCCCATTCGGGCAGGCTGGCGCTGTCGCGGCCCTGCAGACGCGCATCGAGCGAATTCTGCTGTGCGAGGCTGGCGAGGACGGTCCCCATCGCTCTGGGGTCGTAGCCCGCCTGGTTGAGATAGCGGATCCCCAGCGCATCGGCTTCGAGCTCCTGGCTGCGCGAGAAGCTGAGCGTCAGCAATTGCGAGCCCTGCATCGCCGCCTGGCCGATCTGCTGGCCGATCCCGCTGTTGCCCAGCAGGATGCCCGACAGGATCGCCGCGCCCGCACCCAGCAGCGTGTTGCGCTGTTGGTTCGCCTGGCGGCGCTGCGAATGGCGCGCGGCGACGTGGCCGACCTCGTGACCCAGAACCGCGGCGAGTTCCGCCTCATTGTCCATCAGCGTGACCAGCTGCCGGGTCGTGTAGACGAAGCCGCCCGGCACCGCGAAGGCGTTGTTGACCGGGCTGTTGAGCATCGAGACCGTGAAGGCCTCGCGCGCATTGCCCAGCCCCGACTGGACCGCGATGTTCTGGCCGACCTGCTGGACATATTGCGCCTGCGGACCGGTCATCGCGCCGCCGAATTCGGCGAGTAGCTGCGGATGCGCCTCGGCGCCCACCTGCGCCTCGCTCTGGCTGATCGGGGCGTCGGCGCCAGGAATATTCGCCGTGGCACAGCCGCTCAAGGCAAGCGCGAGCGCGGCGGTGGAACTGGCGGCAAGCGCCTTGAAGCTGGACATGTGATACTCCCCGATGATCACGCGCAAACCGGTTCGTCTGCGCATTGGATTACGGGAGTCGAAATCCTGCGGTGCAGTGGTTGGTTCCCGACAGAATTTTCCGCCGGTTCGGCTGCGGTTAACCGGCCATCGAAAGAAAGCGCTCTTCGCGCATCCGCCTGAGCTCGGATTCGGGCTTGGTCCCGAGCGTGTCGAGCTCCTCCACCAGCGCCGCGCCGAGCGCCTCGGCGGCCGCACGCGGATCGCGATGCGCGCCGCCCACGGGCTCGGGCACGATCCGGTCGATCACGCCCAGCGCCTCGAGATGCTGCGCCGTCACCTTCATCGCTTCGGCGGCATCGGGCGCCTTCTCGGCGGTGCGCCACAGGATCGAGGCGCAGCCCTCGGGCGAGATCACCGAATAGACCGCATGCTGGAACATCAGCACCCGCTCGGCGCTGGCCAGCGCCACCGCCCCGCCCGAACCGCCCTCGCCGACGATCGCGGCGACCATCGGCACCGGCAGCGCGATGCAGGCCTCGGTCGCGCGGGCGATCGCCTCGGCCTGGCCGCGCTCTTCGGCTTCGATCCCCGGGAACGCGCCCGAAGTATCGACCAGCGTCACCACCGGCAGGCCGAACCGCCCCGCCAGCTCCATCAGCCGGATCGCCTTGCGGTAGCCCTCGGGCTTGCCCATGCCGAAATTGTGCTTGATCCGGCTGGCGGTGTCATTGCCCTTCTCGTGGCCGATCAGCATGATCTTGCGCCCGTCGAGCTTGGCGAAGCCGCCGAGAATGGCGGCATCGTCGCCGAAGCTGCGGTCGCCGCTGAGCGGCACGAATTCGTCGAAAGCGTGCTCGACATAGTCGCGGAAATGCGGCCGCGCGGGGTGGCGCGCGACCTGGGTCTTCTGCCACGGGGTCAGCGACTGATAGATCGTCCGCAGCAGATCGGCGCTCTTGCCTTCGAGGCGAGCGAGTTCGGCGCCGATATCGACATCGTCGCCATCGGCGGCGGCGCGCAGTTCGGCGATCTGGGTCTCCAGTTCGGCGACCGGCTTTTCGAATTCGAGGTAGGAAATCATCGCGGCGGGCTAGTCGCTGTTGCGCGAGCGCGCAAGCGGGTGGCGTTCGTTGACCAGCTGCACCAGCCTTGCGGCATCGACATGGGTGTAAATCTGCGTGGTGGCGATATCGGCGTGGCCGAGCAGCAGCTGCAGCGCGCGCAGATCCGCTCCGCCCTCGAGCAGATGGGTGGCGAAGGCGTGGCGCAACACGTGCGGGCTGAGCTTGGCGGGGTCGAGATCGGCGCGCAGCGCCAGCTGCTTGAGGATCTGGAACAGCCGCACCCGGCTGATATGCCCGCTCCGCGAGGGAAAGAGGAACTTTGCGCCCGGCCCGGTCCCTTCGGGCCGCAGCCCGAGCCAGCGAGCCAATGCGAGCTTGGCGCGGCCGCTTACGGGGACCAGGCGCGTTGCTCCGCCCTTGCCCGTCACGGTCAGGAAGGGCGCGTCGCGCGGCACGGCGGAGAGCGGGAGCGAGACCAGCTCGGTGGCGCGCAGCCCCGAGCCGTAGAGCAATTCGAGCAGCACCAGCTGGCGAACCGCCTGCGGCTCATCGCCCCCCGCCTCGAGTTCGGCGCGCGCGAACAAAGCCTCGACCTGGCCATGCGAGAGGATCTTGGGCAGCGGCCGCCGCGCGGGCGGGCGCGGGAGCGCCTGGGAGGGGTCGTCGCTGCGGTGCCCCTCCTCGGCAAGAAAGCCGTAGAACTGCCGCAGCGCCGACGCCTTGCGCGCGAGCGAGGCCGGCGCGAGATCCGACCATGCCTGGCCCAGTCTTGCGAGATCGCCCGCCGGCGCACCGGCCAGATCGCCCACCAGCGCCTCGGCCTGCTCGAGATCGCGGCGATAGGCCAGCAGCGTGTTGCGCGCCGCGCCGCGCTCGGCGGCGAGCATGGCGAGGAAATCCTCGATCGCGCTCATCTCCGGCGCGCCGCCCCGGTCAGGCGCGCGCGACCGCCTCGGCGGCGATCATCCGTGCCTCGGCGTTCATCCCCACCGCGTCGAGCGCGCTGACGATGTGATAGAGATGCAGCGCGGTCATCCGCTCCCAGCCTTCGCCCTGCATCCCCAGCCCGGCGAGGAAAGCGACCAGCGCCTGGTTGTCGGCCTGCGCGGCCTGCGCAATGCGATTGGTCCAGGCGCTCCGGCGGTCCAGATTGATCCGCAGATCCTCGCCATAATCGCCCGCATCCGCAGGGTCGATCCGTCCCAGCCCGGCCAGTCCCGCCAGCAGCAGGCGCGACTTGAGCCGGCCCTCGCTGGTGTCGCCGTCGAGGAAGCTCGCGATGTCGCCGCCGCCCACGCTCGCCGCGGCGCCCGGGGTCGCCACCGCGAGGATGGCCCAGGCAAGGCTGCCGTCCTCGACCACGGGGATCCAGCGCTGCGCATCGCGGTCGAGCCCGGCGGCGAGCATCGACGAGATCAGCGCCGCGGCATCCTCCGCGAAGGCCTCGTCGGGGGTCATCCGCGCCGCCGCATAGGCGGTGAGCACGAAGGGTCCGAAGTCCTCGCCGCGCGCATCGCCCCAGATCGTGCGCAAGGCGGCGAGCCGTGCCGCGGGATCGGAGTCGACATAGGCGTTGCGCAGCTGCGCCGCGACGGTCCGCGCGTCGCTCTCGCCATCGTCGAGCGCATAGATTTGCGAATAGAGATCGATCATCGCCTCGGACGAGAGAATCCCGGCTTCCGCGGCCAGATCCGCCCCGCCGACACGCTGCAGCAGCGGCAGCATCGGCGCGGTGGCGGTCTGGCGCTGCAGCGCGGGCGAGAGCGATCCGGCAAGCCCCTCGGGGATTTCGACGCCCAGCGCATTGGCGAGCGCGAAGCGCCACGGGGTGACCTCCTCGACATCGTTCCACTCGATATTGACCGCGCGGCGCCCGGCGCCTGCGGCACCCGCAAAACGCTGGGCCAGCAGCGAATCGATCCGCGGCACCGCGCCCGAATTCATCAACCGCCGCAGATCGTTGCCCGCGCGCGTCTCCTCGCCGGCATAGGCGTTGCAGATCGCCTGCAGCATCCGCCACTCGCCGCCTTCGCGGTCCTCGCGCGACAGCCGGACCGCCGGGCAGGCCCCGACGATATCGGCGGTCCCGATATAGGCGTCGAGCGCGGCGCTGGTGAGACTGCTGGAATAGTCGGCGGTGTCGACATCCTGCACCAGCGAACGGGCGGCGGTGTGCTCACCCATCCGGTTGAGCAGGCCGGCGCGCAATGCGGCGAATTCGACCGGGTCCATCCCCGCGGGGGCGGCGAGCCGACTGGCAAGCGCGCGGCGCAGCAGGATATGACCCCAGCGCGACACCAGCTGGCCGTCGGTCCCCGCAAGCACCGCGCGCACCAGCGCGGCGGGCTGGTTGGCGAGCGAGCCCACCGGCATGCCGCCTTCCTGCGGGTCGATGATCCCCACCCGCTCGGTCGAGCGGCGCGCGGCGGGCGGGATGTCGAATTTGGGTTTCAACCCGAGCAATTCGTCGAGCTCGTCGGTCGACATGTTCTCGAGTTCGCGCAGCGTCGGCAGATCGTCGAGATCGCCGGCAGAAGAGCTGTCCGCTGGCGCGGAAGGAAGCGGCTGCACCACCTCGCCCGGCTGCGCAACCGGAGCGGATCCCGGCGATGGCGCGGCGGTGGGCCGCGGCGCGGGAGCGGGTGCCGGGGGCGGAGTGGGCGTGGGCGCGGGCGCGGGCGTGTCGAAGCCGGGCGGCAGCAGGTCCGCAGGCTGCCCCTGCGCCAGCGCGAATGTCGAGCCCAGCGCCAGCAGCGCCACGCCGCTGGCCAGCCAGCCGCGCGTCATCGGGCGCCCTCGGGCAGCGGAACGGCCTGCTCGATTGGACGCATCGCCTCTTCGCCGCCATCGTACCAGGCGAGCAGGAGGATCGACAGGAGGATGAACGCGGCGATCATGCCGATACGCTGTCCCTTCATTATCTGAGCTTTAGTCCGTGCAATATGTGCCATGCTTGCCTGCCCGATAGCCCATCTCTAGGCCATGCAGCAATGACCCAGACCGCGCCACGGCTATCCCCGCAGGAAATCGAGCGGATCGCGCGGCGGATCGACCGCCCGATCGTGCTCGTCGGGCTGATGGGCGTGGGCAAATCCACCGTCGGGCGGCGGCTCGCCAATCTTATCGGGGTCGATTTCGTCGATGTCGACGAGGAGATCGAGCGCGCGGCGGATCGTTCGGTGGCGGAGATCTTCGACGAATTCGGCGAGCCCTATTTCCGCGACGGCGAACGGCGGGTGATCGCGCGGCTGATGGGCGAGACCCACGGGGTGATCGCGACCGGGGGCGGCGCCTTCGTCGATCCCGAGACCCGCGCGCTGATCCGCGAGCATGCGATCTCGGTCTGGCTCGACTGCGATATCGAGACTTTGGTCGAACGCACCGCGCGGCGCGATTCGCGGCCGCTGCTGCGCCACGGCGATCCGCATGCCATCCTGCTCGCGCTCAAGGAGCAGCGCAGCGATTCCTATGCGCAGGCCGATTGCCATGTCGTGACCGACGATGGCCCGCACAACGCCACCGCGCTGCGCATTCTGGAGGCGATCGATTCATGGCTGTGATCCCCGTCGATTTGGCCGGTCGCTCCTACAAGGTGCATGTCGGACCGGGACTGCTGGCCCGGCTTCCCGAGCTTGCCGGACCGCTGCTGCGCAAACCCGCGGTTCCGGTGGTGGCGGACGCGAACGCGCGCCGGCTGTGGGGCGCGGCGCTGGACGAAGCGCTGCGGGGGAGCGGGCAGACCGCGCTGTGGTACGATGTCGCGCCGGGCGAAGCGTCCAAATCCTGGTCCGAGCTCGAGCGGCTGACCAACTGGCTGCTGGCGCAAGGCGTCGAGCGCGGCGATCATGTGCTGGCGCTGGGCGGCGGAGTGGTCGGCGATCTCGCCGGTTTCGCCTGCGCGATCCTCAAGCGCGGCTGCGGCTTCATCCAGCTCCCCACCACTTTGCTCGCGCAGGTCGACAGTTCGGTCGGCGGCAAGACCGCGATCAACACCGCCGCGGGCAAGAACCTCGTCGGGGCCTTCCACCAGCCCGCGCTGGTGCTCGCCGATCTCGCCACGCTCGCCACGCTCCCGCCGCGCGAATTGCGCGCCGGCTATGCCGAGGTGCTCAAATACGGCGTGCTGGGCGATGCCCAATTCTTCGACTGGCTGGCAGGCAATGGCCCCAAGGTGCTGGCGCTCGAGGAAAAAGCGCTCGAACAGGCGGTCGCCATCAGCATCGCGGCCAAGGCGCGGATCGTCGCCGAGGACGAGCGCGAGACCAGCGGCGCGCGCGCGCTGCTCAATCTGGGGCACACCTTCGGCCATGCGCTCGAGGCCGAGGCGGGCTTCTCAGACCGCCTGCTGCATGGCGAGGCGGTGGCGCTCGGGATGGTGCTCGCGGCGCGCTATTCGGCGCGGCTCGGGCACCTGTCGCCGGCGGACGCCGAACGCATCACCTCGGCGACCGACGCCGCCGGCCTGGCTTCGGAAATCGCGGCGCTGGCGCTCGATTGCGATGGCACAGCGCTGGTCGGGCACATGCTGCACGACAAGAAGATGGATGCGGGCACCCTGCCCTTCGTGCTGCTGCGCGGTATCGGAGAAGCCTATCTCGACCGCGAAGTCGCGCTGGACGATGTGGCGCTGTTCCTCGACGAGCAGCTGCGCAGCCACTGAGGTCTAGAACAGGCGCGACCCGTTGGGCACCGCCGCATCGGGGGCGAACAGCACCACCTCGCCCGCGGCATCGGCAAAGCCCAGCACCAGCACTTCGGACATCGCCGGCCCGATCTGGCGCGGCGGGAAATTGACCACCGCGGCGACCTGCCGCCCGGGCAGTTCCTCCAGCGCGTAATTGGCAGCGATCTGCGCGCAGCTTTTCCTCGTCCCGATGCCGGGTCCGAAATCCACCACCAGCCGATAGGACGGCTTGCGCGCCTCGGGGAAAGCCTCCGCGGTCAGGATCGTCCCGACGCGGATGTCGACCGCGAGAAACTGCGCGAAATCGATGGTCGGCGCAGGCGGCTGGTCAGGCGCGTGGTGGAGATGCATGCCGCGCCCGCCCGCTCATTCCAGCTCGAGGATGACCTGGTCCACCGCCAGGCTGTCGCCTTCCTCGGCGTTGATTTTGCCCACGGTCGTTTCCTTCTCGGCGCGCAGGATGTTCTCCATCTTCATCGCCTCGACCGTGGCGAGCGGCTGACCCGGCTGGACCTTGTCGCCCTCGGCGACATGCAGCTTCACCAGCAGGCCCGGCATCGGGCAGATCAGCAGCTTGGACAGATCCGGCGGGATCTTCTCGATCATGTGATCGGCGAGATGCGCGACGCGGGTCTGGAGGATCCGCAAAGCGTGCTTCGCCCCGCGCGTGGTCACCGCATAGCCGCCGCGGGTGGGCGCGAGCTGCAGGGTGAGCGATTCTCCTTCGAGCTCGACTTCGACCACGCGTTCGCCCGGCGTGTATTCCATCTCGAGCTCCACGGGTTCGCCATCGACGCTGATCGCGTCTTCCTCGAGCTCGACCTTGTAGTCCTTGCCCGCGATCCGCACCGTCCATTCGCCCGGCGCATAGGGAGAACCGTTGAGCTGCTGGTCGACCCGGCCGGCGCGGTCGGCATCGGCGGTGGCGATGATCCCGCCCACCGCGGCGAGCCCGCGCCTGAGTTCATCCGAGGTTGCGGCGCCCTCGAAGCCCTCGGGATATTCCTCGGCGATGAAGCCGGTGGTCAGCTCCCCGGCGCGGAAGCGCGGATGCTGCATGATCGCGCTGAGGAAATCGACATTGTGCCCCAGCCCCTCGATCCGGAAGGCATC
>JAHJWA010000287.1 GCA_018828205.1 Alphaproteobacteria bacterium | reverse complement strand
GGGGGGGCATGGTGCCCCCGCCAGTCAGAAGGACTTACTAAATGAAAACTGCGGACCTGCTAGAGCAGCGTGCGGCCCTGGTGGACCGCATGAACACTGCCCACCAGAATGACGACAACACCGCATTCGAGACGGCGGAAACCGAGCTGCGGACGCTCGACGGCAAGCTCGATCGCCAGCGGACGATTGACGAAGCGGAACGTCGCGAGGCGGGCAAGCCGCTAACCAAGGCGGACAATGAATTTTCCGAGCTGCGCAATCAGAGCCTGCTCGAAACCCTGCGCTATGGCGCGGGCATGGCTGTTGCCGATCGGTCCAAGATCGAGCGCGAGCAGGCGATGCTTGCCGAGCGTGCGGGCAAACCTGCCAAGGGCGTATTTATCGCTGCGGAGCTGTTCGAGCAGCGCGCAGCCGAAACCACGGCAACGGCGGCAACGATCGTGCCCACCAATTTCCGGCCCGACCTGTTCACCTCTGCGCTCACCAATTCCGCGATTGTCTCGCGGCTTGGCGCGACCACGCTCACCGGCTTGACTGGCGACGTGGTTATCCCGCGTGAAACCGGTTCCCCGAATGTCGGCTGGGTCAATGAGGACGAAGCATTGCCGACCGGCGGCGCCACGTTCGACTCGCTCACCCTGACCCCGCATCACGTGGGTGTTATCACCGAGCTGTCGCGCCAATTGCTCCAGCAATCGTCCCCCCAGGTAGAGCAGCTTGTGCGTTCGATGATGAGCCGCAATGTCGCGCTCGAAATCGACCGTGCGGCCATCGCTGGCAGCGGAGTGGGTGCTGAGCCGCTGGGCCTGCTGAATGACACCAACGTGGACGGAATCGCCTTCGATACCGACCTTTTCACGACCACGGCGGACATGATCGCTGCGGCCGATATTGCCAACATTGGCGACGGGCGGGCTTTCCTTTCGACCAACGGCGTTCGCGCCCTTGCGATGAAGGAACGCGACACCACGGGCCGACCGATCCCGCTTAGCGATACGTTCCACGGCGAAGCGGCCTATTTCACCAACCAGGCACCCGACGACCTTGGCGTGGGCGATGATGAGCACGGCATGATCTACGGCGATTTCCGCGATCTGCTAATCGGCATTTGGAGCCAGTTGGACATTCTGGTGAACCCCTACGCTGAGACTGCCTATTCAAAGGGCAACATTCTCGTGCGCGCCATGGCGACCGTGGACTTCGGCGTTCGCCGTCCGGCGTCGTTCGTGAAGGCAACCGGAGTCATCCCCGTATGACGTTCGCGGCAACCCTTGAGCGGCGGTTTACGACCGAGCTTAGCACTGCGTGGCGTCGGCTTGAGGGCTATGCCGCGACGTTTTCCGGCACGGCGGACCTTGGCGGGTTTCAGGAGCGCATTGCACCTGGGGCCTTCCGGTCCGCCCTGTCCGGCGACATTCTCGCCTTGCTCGACCATGACGCGGGCAAGGTGCTGGGCCGGACCCGCACGGGCACGCTGGAGCTTCGGGAGGATGGCAAGGGCCTCGCCTTCGCGCTCGACTTGCCGGACACGGCAGCGGGCCGCGACGTGCTCGCTCTGGCAGCACGCGGCGACCTTGGCGGAATGTCTTTCGGTTTTTTGGTGCCGGACGGTGGAGAGGAATGGGAGGGCACGACCCGCACCCTGCACTCGATCGACCTTCGAGAGATTAGCGTGGTTTCCGCCTGGCCTGCCTACGCGGGCACGGAAATCGCTCTGCGCTCGCTCCAGCGCCATGACGGGGCACAAAAGCGCCAGCGGGAGCTGAGACTTGCGGAGGCGCGGCAATGGGCATGATGATCCGCCTAGCGGCTCTGGCAGGCTTTGAACGGCGTTCGGACACGTCCCCGCTCGATCCTAGCTGGCAGGCGCTGGCACCCATGACGGGATATTATTCGGGGCTTTCGGCACGCGCCGCTGAAAACCTTTCCACGGTGCTCGCTTGCACTTGCTCGATCGCCACGGCGCTCGCCTACGTGCCGGCGCGCATTTACCGCTGGGAAGGCGAGACGCGGCTGGAGCACACCGGGCACCCGTTGCACCGGCTGATCCGCTA
Source organism: Alphaproteobacteria bacterium (assembly GCA_018828205.1). Lineage (GTDB taxonomy): Bacteria > Pseudomonadota > Alphaproteobacteria > Sphingomonadales > Sphingomonadaceae > Qipengyuania. The sequence goes on along the minus strand of JAHJWA010000287.1, from coordinate 14,919 downwards.
CGGCTGCAATCCGGCAATGACCTGGTGCGACACGATCGAGCACCTTGTCGCTGACACCCTGCTGACCGGCAACGGCCTGCTCGAAATCCAGCGCAGCGGCAACGGGCAGCTTTCCGGCCTGATCTATCACCCGTGGGGCATGGTGACGGTGCAAGAGCTTTCCAGCGGGCGGCTCGCCTATGACGTTTCGGACGGCAAGGGCAATTCGGCGCGGCTGCTCCAGGGCGAGGCGCTGCACCTTCGCGATCGCACGAATGACGGCAAAATAGGCGTCTCGCGGCTTTCCCGATCGGCTGACACTGTAACCGGCGTGGAGCTTGCCAACCGGCACGCGCGCCAGTTCCTCGCCAATGGTGCCAACCCGAGCGGCGTTATCAAGCATCCCGGCACCATGACCGAGGAGCAGAAGGCCAGCTTGCGCGGGCAGTTCAATCATAAGCACGCTGGCGCGAACAACGCGGGCCGCGCGCTTATTCTCGACGGCGGGCTTGAATGGCAGGCTGCGCAAATCTCCCCCGAGGATGCCGAGCTGCTGGAAACCCGGCGCTTTGGCGTTGAGGAAATCGCACGGCTGTTCCAGGTGCCCCCGCCCATTATTGGCGACTACACCCATAACACCTTCACCAATTCCGAGACGGCGGGCCGCTGGTTTGCGACGTTCTGCCTTGCCCCGTGGGCACGCAAGATCGAGGCGGAATTTGCCCGGTCCCTGTTCCCGATCGGCTCGCCTTTTGAGCTGGAAATGGATCTATCGGGCTTCCTTCGTGGCGATCCCGAAACCCGCTGGAACGCGCACAAGATCGCGCTGGAGGCGGGCGTGCTGGACGCTGACGAGGTTCGGCAGGTTGAAGGCTGGAATCCGCGCGGCATTGACGGCGGTAACGCCAGCGATCGGGAGGCTGCATAAGAGGCCATGGCCGGACGCAAAGCCCTTATCCCAAAAGACGACCTGGACCGGATGGCTACTGTCTGCGCGTCCAAAAACGTCGTTATCGAGGGAGAATACCGGGGCTTTCGGTTCACCATGAGTCCGGCAAAAGGCGAGGCTATGCTGGCACGCAATGAGGATCTGGACGACCGGCTGAGCGAGTTCGCGGCGCTATGAAGCGGGCGTTCCCCTATGTGACGAGCTTCCGCGACCGGCACGGCAAGCTGCGCTATCGTTTCCGGCGCAAAGGCTATGCCGCGCACTACTTCCAGGCACCTTTTGGCACCAAGGATTTCGAGCGCGAATATGCCGCTTGCCTGGATGCTGACAAGCCTTCGATCGGCGCAAGCCGGATTAAGCCTGGCAGCGTCTCTGACGTGATTTCCCGCTATTACAGCGACCTTGCGTTCCAGGAGCTGCGACCCACTACCCAGGGCGTCTATAGGGGCGTGCTGGAGCGGTTCCGCGCCAAGTTTGGCGACGACCCTATGCGCGCCTTCGATGCGCAGCGAATCAAGCTCCTGATGAACGCCATGCGGCAGAAGCCGCACGCGGCTGCTCGCCTTCGCAAGTTGCTGCACCAACTGTTTATCATCGCCCGCGTCGAGCGGATGGTGCCCCCCACCTTCGATCCCGTGAAAGACACCCGACCGCCTAGGCCGGACGATACGGGAGGCTATCACCGCTGGACCGAGGCAGAGCTTTCCACATTCGAGGCTAAGCACCCGCTAGGCACGAAGCCCCGGCTCGCCTTCGCCCTACTGCTCTACGGGGCACAGCGCAGCGGAGACGTGCGCTATCTCACACACAGCGCCATTGCGGGCGGACGCATTCGCTTGAAGCAAAGCAAGACCTCCAGCGCGGTCAACGTGCCAATGGTCGCACCCTTGCGCGAGGCAATCGAGGCGGGGCCGCTGGGCGTGGTGCTGCTGCTCGAAAACAAGGACGGCAAGGCGTTCAGCGCCAAGGGCTTTTACAACATGGTGAAACGCGCGTGCATCGCGGCGGGACTGCCGCACTGCTCTGCGCATGGGCTTCGGAAGGCGGCTGCGCGTCGATTGAGAGACGCGGGCTGCTCCGATGAAGAAGGCATGGCGATCACCGGACACAAGACCGTCCGCGAATATCGTCGCTATGCTGGCGATACCGGAAACGCGGCGCGCGCTGATAGCGCAATGGCCAAGGCATACCCCGAGGGAGTGTCTAACCCGGTCGAATAGTTAGACACTTCATAACACTAACCCATAGGGACTATTGGGAAAATGACTGATAAGTGGATGCCCCGTGAGGATTCGAACCTCAATTGACGGAGTCAGAGTCCGTAGTCTTACCATTAGACGACGGGGCATCGGCACCGGGGTGGGCGGGACTCGCCTGCGCCCCGGCGCGAGGCGGCCATCTAGGTGGGAGTTCCGGGCAGGTCAAGACCGCTCGCACGCCAGCCCTCGCAAGTCCTTGCTCCCGCGCGGCTTCGGCTGTAGCAAGTGTGTCAGGTCCCCGCGCCGGGTTTTTCGGAGCGCGGGAGGAAACAGAAAGATTTGCCATGGCGGACCATTTTCCGCCGGACTTGCGCACAGAGGCTGGCAAGCGAAGGGGTAAGACGTCCGGCAAGGTAGCCGATTTCCGCTACAAGCGCCCCTCCCGGCCCGACAGGAAAGCCCGCGATTCCAGCGGCGCTCTCAACGCACCGCCTGGTCCTGTCCGCTACGAAGCCAGTCCGCGCCGCCAGGCCTATGCCGCGCTCGATCTGGGCACCAACAATTGCCGCCTGCTCATCGCGCGGCCTTCGGGCGAGAATTTTACCGTGATCGATGCATTCAGCCGCGTGGTCCGCCTTGGCGAAGGACTGGCCGCTTCGGGCAAACTGTCCGACGCGGCGATGGAGCGTACGCTGGGCGCGCTGCATGTCTGCGCCGAGAAGCTGCGCCGCCGCAATGTCCATCTGGCGCGCTCGGTCGCGACCGAGGCCTGCCGCCGCGCCTCCAACGGCGAGGCCTTCATCGAACGCGTCCGCGAGGAGACCGGGATCGCGCTCGACATCATCTCGGCGCAGGAAGAGGCGCGGCTGGCGGTACTGGGCTGCCATATCCTGCTCGAGGACGGTGTCGGCCCCGCGGTCATCTTCGACATCGGTGGCGGCTCGACCGAGCTGGTGCTGATCGAGCCGGGTGGCCCGGTCCCGCGCATCCTCGACTGGCTGAGCGTGCCCTGGGGCGTGGTCTCGCTGACCGATTCGGTTCAGCCGCCCGACGGCACCAAGCATGGCCGCGCGGCGCGCTATGCCGAGATGCGCCGGCTGGTGTCGGAAAGCTTCGCCCCCTTCGCCGAGCGCATCGCCGGGACCGCGCGGCAATCGGGACCCATCCGCCTGCTGGGCACCAGCGGCACGGTGACCACTCTGGCCAGCATCCATCTCGAACTGCCGCAATACGACCGCCGCGCGGTCGACGGGCTGATCGTGCCCTCGCGCTCGATGCGCGACATCTCGCTGCGGCTGTCGACCATGAGCGAGGTCGACCGGCGCACCCTGCCCTGCATCGGCGACGACCGCGCCAATCTGGTGGTCGCGGGCTGCGCGATCCTGGAATCGATCCTCGACATCTGGCCCGCCCAGGAACTCGCGGTGGCCGACCGCGGCATCCGCGAAGGCATATTGCGCAGCCTGATGGCCGCCGACGAAGTGGCCGAGCGCAGCCGCGAAAACCGCCTGCGGATGCGGGAGCAGGATCTGTGAGCCGCTCGGGCCGCGATTCGGACCGGCGGGTCAAGACGGCGAAGGGGCGCACCGCATCCTCGACCCGCTGGCTCGAGCGCCAGCTCAACGACCCTTACGTCAAACAGGCCAAGGCCGATGGCTATCGCAGCCGCGCGGCCTACAAGCTGATCGAGCTCGACGAGAAATTCGCGCTGCTCAAAGGCGTCGAGCGGGTGGTCGATCTCGGCATCGCGCCCGGTGGCTGGAGCCAGGTCGTCCGCAAGGTCGCGCCCAAGGCCGCGATCGTCGGGATCGACCTGCTCCCGACCGAGCCGATCGAGGGCGTCACCATCTTCGAGATGGATTTCCTCGACGATGCCGCCCCCGGGGCGATGGAGGAAGCGCTGGATGGCGCGCCCGATCTGGTGATGAGCGACATGGCCGCCAACACGGTGGGCCACAAGCAGACCGACCACCTGCGCACCATGGGGCTGGTCGAGGCGGGCGCCTGGTACGCGATCGAGACGCTGGCACCGGGCGGCACCTTCATCGCCAAGGTGCTGGCGGGCGGCACGGATGCCGAACTGCTCACCCTGCTCAAGAAGCATTTCCGCACGGTGAAACACGCCAAGCCGCCGGCCAGCCGCAAGGGCTCGTCGGAATGGTATGTGGTGGCGCAAGGGTTCAAGGGCCGCAGCTAGCGGCGCGGCCCCTTTACCCGCATTCGATTGTACTCAGACGGCCGGTTCGCGACCGAGGCGCGGTCTTATTCGCTCGGCTCGACCGGACCGGAGGGAACCGGCTGTTCGGAGCCCATTGCCCCGACCGATTCCGGAACGCTCGGTGCCGAACCTTCCGTCACGCCCGGACCTTCGCCCGGTGAGTCCACGCCTTCCTCGGCTGCCGGAGCGACGGGCGCGGGCTTGGCCGGCGCGCCACCGTTGGCGGCGAGATATTCCATCACATTGGCGCGATCCTCGGGATCGGAAAGACCCGCGAAGCTCATCTTCGTGCCGCTGGCGAAAGCGCGCGGGCTGGTGAGCCAGTCGTTCATGTTTTCCCAGCTCCACTGGCCGCCGTGTTCGGTCAGCGCGCTCGAATAGGCAAAGCCCGGCGCATGCCCGCCGATCGCGGTACCCATCACGCCGTACAGATTCGGCCCGATACCGCTCGCCCCGCCCTGCTCGATCGTGTGGCAGGCGGTGCATTTGGCGAACACCGCTTCGCCCGCGGCGGCATCGGCGGATGCCAGCAGCGTGCCCAGATCCGGACCGGCGTCTTCGCCCGCACCCTCTTCGGGGGCGTCGATGAAATAGCCGGGCTCTTCGGGCATTTCGGGGCTGTCGGCGTGGAAATACATTCCCGAACCGATCGAGGCGCCGAGCGCGACGATCCCGGCGAAGAGAACCCATCCGGAGGCGGTATTGAACTTGTCGTCCATGCGTGAATCGTCCGCAAACTGGTGTTGTGATGTCGGTTGGGCGCCGCTCTACGGTGGCAAGGCCCCGTGTGCAAGTGCGACCGACGCGCCTTGCTCTGTGCGCGCTGCAATTCGCTTGCGGGGGTTGCGGGGCGCCGATAGCACGCCGCCATGCGCAAATTTCCCCAGCCCGCCCTCGCCATGGTCGACACGATGCGCGCCGCGGCGCAGGCCGATCCGGCGCGGACCATCGCTTTCGGCGGCGCGCCCGGATCCAATTCGCACCAGGCGGTGATGCAGTTCGCGCCCGAGGCGCTGCCGCTGCCCTGCTACGGCTTCGAGGACGCGCTCGACGCGGTGAAAGCCGGACAGGCGGGCGCGGCGATGATCCCGATCGAGAATTCGCAGCACGGGCGGGTGTCCGACATCCATTTCCTGCTGCCCGAAAGCGGGCTGGCGATCGTGGCCGAGCATTTCATGCCCATCACCCATGCGCTGATGGCGCTGGGCCAGGGTCCCTTCGAGGCCGCTTACAGCCATCCCCAGGCGCTGGGCCAGTCGCGCGAATATCTGCTGGCGCGCGGGATCGTGCCGATGGCCTATGCCGACACCGCCGGGGCGGCGGCTTTCGTGGCCGAGCGCGGGCGACCGGAACTGGCGGCGCTGGCCCCGCCGATGGCGGCCGAGCTCTATGGCCTCACGATCGTCGAGCATGGCGTCGAGGATGCGCACGACAACACCACGCGCTTCGTCTTGCTGGCGAGGGAAGCGCGCGATCCCGCGGGGCTGGACGGCGCGCAGCCGATGACGACCTTCATCTTCGAGGTGAAGAACGTCCCCGCGGCGCTCTACAAGGCGCTCGGCTGTTTCGCGACCAATGGCGTCAACATGACCAAGCTGGAAAGCTACCAGAAGGGCGCCAGCTTTGCCGCGACCATGTTCTATGCCGATATCGAGGGCGCGCCGGGCGACCCGCGCGTGGACCATGCGCTCGACGAGCTGGCGTTCCACTGCAACAGCGTGCGGCTGCTCGGCAGCTACGCGCAGGCGCGCAAGCGGGGATGACGACTCGCAGGGAGATCATCGCCGGGATCGGGGGATTTGCCGCCTGGGGGATGGCAGGCTGCGCACCGCTGCTGGGTTCGGATGCCGGGCGGTTGAAAGCCAGCATGCAGGCGATCGAGGCGGCGACCGGCGGGGCTTTCGGAGTGGCGTTCCACGACGCGCGGTCTGGCCGCAGCTTTGCCCATCGGGGTGCCGAGCGCTTCGCCATGGCCTCGACCTTCAAGGCCTCGCTCGCCGCACTGGCGCTCGCGGCGGAGCGCGAGGGCCGGATCGATCTGTCCGAGCGGACCCGCTGGACCGAGGCCGATCTCGTGCCCTACCGCCCGTTCGCCGAGGCGCGACTGGCCAAGGGCGCGACCTGGCGCGAACTTGCCGAGGCGGCGCAGGTGCTGTCCGACAACACCGCCGCGAACCTGCTGCTCGCCCGGCTCGGCGGACCTGCGGCATTGACCGCATTCTGGCGTGGCACCGGCGATCCCGTTTCGCGGCTCGACCGGAACGAACCCGATCTCAACCGGGTGCCGCCGGGCGATCCGCGCGACACGACGACGCCGCAAGCCATGGCGCGCACGCTTCACCGCCTGCTATTCTCGGCGAAGGCCCCGCTGGCAGCCAAGCAACAGGCGCAACTGCGCGGCTGGATGACCGCGACCGAGACCGGCGCGAAGCGCGTTCGTGCGGGTCTGCCGTCAGGATGGGAAACGGGCGACAAGACCGGCACATCGGGTGACTGGCCCGACGCGCCCTTCGTCCGCGGCGACATCGGCTATGCGATCGCACCGGGCGGCGCTCCGGTGACCTTTGCGGTCTACCACCGCTCGCCCGTGCGGGCCGGGCAGATAACGGCGGAGCGGGCGGACGCAGGCTTCGCCCGGATCGGTAGCGTGCTGGGCGACTGGATGCGACCGCTGGGCGCGGACGCCCCGGTCTAGCCCCTACTCCTCGGCGAAGATCGCGACCTCGTTGATCCCTTCGCTGGTCGCGCGGCCGCGGTACATGCCGCTGGTGTTGAAGCTGAACACCGCCGCGCCCGAGGGGGCGACCACGATCACCCCGCCATCGCCGCCCAATTGCTTGACCTCCGCGAGCACGGCATCGGCGACGCCCTCGACCAGCTTTTCGGTCAGCATGATCTCGCCGCCCTCGCGCACGCCATTGTCGAATTCGGCCAGCGCGGTGCTTCCTGCCAGCCGCAACCGGGTGCAGATCTCGTGCGCGACGCCGACGCGGATGAAATATTCGCCCGCGCCGGTGGCGGAGACCGCGCAGCTGCGGTTGTCGGCATAGGTGCCCGCGCCGACCATCGGCGCATCGCCGATCCGGCCCCAGCGCTTGCCGGTCATCCCGCCGGTCGAGGTGCCCGCGGCCAGATTGCCCGACTGGTCGAGCGCCACCGCGCCGACAGTGCCGAATTTGTGATCGACATCATAGGCGGAGAGGCGGTCGGCCTTCATCCGCTCGAGCGCTTCGCGGCGCGGCTCGGTCTGGAACCAGGCGGGCTCGGCGGTCTCGATCCCCTGGTCGCGCGCGAATTCCTCGGCGCCGGGTCCGCTCAGGAAGACATGGCGGCCGTCGCGCACCACCGCGCGGGCGAGCAGGATCGGGTTCTTGGTCTCCGTGACCCCGGTGACCGCGCCCGCCGAGCGATCGCGCCCGTCCATCACCGCGGCGTCGAGTTCGTTGCCGCCTTCCCAGGTGAAGACCGCGCCGCGCCCGGCGTTGAACTTGGGATCGTCCTCCATCAGCAGGATCGCCGCCTCGACCGCATCCATCGCGGTTCCGCCGCCGCGCAACACCGCCGCGCCGGCGTCGAGCGCGGTCTGCAGCGCCGCCTCGTATTGCGCCTCGCGCTCGGGGGTCATGTTTGCGCGCGACAGCGTCCCCGCGCCGCCGTGGATCGCCAGGGACCAGGCCCCTTCCTCATGCGCTGCGGCGGGGGTGGCGAGGACGGCGGGCAGTGCGAAGAGGCCGAGGGCGAGAGCGGTGAAGGAGCGGGTCATGGCGGTGCGATAGCACGGGGATTTTGCCGCTCCACCCGAAATTGGCGGGTGGTGCCGGGGAATGCGCGTGATAACCTCGCGCCCGCACAGCATTGGGAGAGACAGCGATGAGCCAATTCGGTTTCGACAGCACGGCGGACGAGGTTCTGGCCGACCATGACCTCACCGGGCGCACTGCCTTCATCACCGGCGCCTATTCCGGACTCGGCCAGGAAACCGCGCGGGCGATGGGCGCCAGGGGAGCGAGGCTGATCCTGTCGGGTCGCGACCCCGCCAAGCTCGGCGCCGCCGCGGACACCATCCGCGAGCAGACCGGCGCGACGGTGGAAACGCTGGCCTGCGACCTCGCCTCGCTCGACTCGGTTCGTAGCGCAGGGAAAGAGGCGAATGCGAGATTCGACTCTATCGATCTGCTGATCAACAACGCCGGGGTGATGGCCAGCCCGCTCGGCCGCACCGCCGACGGTTTCGAACTGCAGTTCGGGACCAACCATCTGGGCCACTTCCTGCTCACCAACCTGCTGATTCCGCTGCTGGAGAAAGGCGATCGCCCGCGCATCGTCAATCTCTCGAGCCGCGGCCATCACCTCGACACCGTCCATTTCGACGATCTCAACTATGCCGAACGCGATTACGACAAATGGGAGGCCTACGGACAGTCGAAGACCGCCAACATCCTGTTCACCGTGGCGATCGAGCAGCGGCTCGCGGACCGGGGCATTCATTCCTATGCGGTCCACCCCGGCGGGATCATGACCAATCTGGCGCGCCATCTCGAACCCGACGACCTCGCCAATTTGCGCAAGCGGATGGAGAGCAATGCCGGCGACGGGGGGATGACCTTGAAGAGCATCCCGCAGGGCGCCGCGACCACCTGCTGGGCGGCGACCGCGCCGGAGCTCGAAGGCAAGGGCGGGATCTATGCCGAGGATTGCGCGGTCGCCGAGCAGAGCGACACCGATCCCAGCGGCGGGGTGCGCTCCTACGCGCTCGACAAGCAGGCCGCCGAGCGGCTGTGGACGGTGTCGGAGGAGCTGGTCGGGGCGACATTCGCCTGGTGAGCGGCGGCTGCACGACGCTGGTCCGCTCGCGAGCGGGTTTGGTCGGATTGCCCTCTTGCGGATGCCCGCCCGGTGGCGCAGGCCGCCCGCTCGAGTTTCACGGGAGTCGCATATGAAGACCTTCGCCGCCGCTATCGCTCTGGCCAGTGCGCCAGCGCTGATCCTGTCCGCCACCCCCGCCCTGGCGCAGCAGGAGGCCGGCGCCCCCGCCGCTGCGGCGGACGCGGCCCCCGAATGGATCGCAACCAGCAATGCCTACACCAGCCAGCTGATCGAATTCGAGGCGCAATTCTTCCCCGAGGGCGCCTCGCAATCGGGCTACGAGCAGTATGACGGTCAGACCTTCGACATGTCGCTCGATCGCGACGCGCGCTATCTCGCCGGGGCCGAGGAACTGCGCGCCCGCTTCGCCGCCGCGCGCGAGACTGAGACCGACCCATTCGTCAAACAGGATCTCGCGATCTTGATCGATTCGCTCGACCGGAGCATCGCATCGACCCGGCTCAACCAGCGGCTGCTGCTCGACTGGTCCGAAGTGCCGCAGACGATGTTCTACACGATCGGCGCGATGCTCTCGGACCAGACCGCGGAAAATCGCCGCGCCTCGGCGCTGACGCTGCTGCAGCGCTACACCGGGCTGGCCGAGGGGACGCAGCCCTATACCGAGCTCGCCAAGGCGCGGTTCGAGGCCAGCCGCGGCGCGGAGAGACTGGGCCCCTATGCGGTCGAGGTCGAGGAATCGATCGGCAAGATCCCAACCTTCGTGGCCGGGATCCGCGAGCTGTTCGAGCGCTACGAGATCGCCGGCGCGGAGCCCGCGCTCGCGGCGATGGAGGCGCAGTTCACCGATTACGGGCAGTGGACCCGCACCACCGTGCTGCCCAGCGCGCGCGCGGATGCCCGGCTGCCCGAGGAGCTCTATGCGCTCAACCTGCGCAATGTCGGGATCGACATGGAGCCGCGCGAGGCGATGGCCGAGGCGCGGCGCGGCTATTACGAGATCCGCGCGCAGATGGAGGCGCTCGCCCCGCAGATCGCGGAAAAGAACGGCTGGGAGGAGACCGATTACGTCTCGGTCATGCGGCGGCTCAAGCAGCGCCCGATCCCCAATGACGAGATCGAGGATTTCTATCGCGGCGTGAACGCGCAGCTCGAGGCGAAAATCCGCGAGAACGACATTGTCAGCCTGCCCGATTACGAGCTGTCGATGCGGCTCGCCTCCACCGCCGAAAGCGCCGCGCAGCCCGCGCCGCACATGCGTCCGCCGCGGCTGATCGGCAACACCGGCGAACAGGGCACCTTCGTGCTGACCGCGGGCAATCCCACCGCGGGGCCCGGGGACGCCTATGACGATTTCAACCACGCCGCGGCAAGCTGGACGCTGAGCGCGCACGAGGGCCGCCCGGGGCACGAGATGCAGTTCGCCGCGCTGGTCGAGCAGGGTGTCAGCCTCGCCCGCCTGCTCTACGCCTTCAACAGCGTGAACGTCGAAGGCTGGGCGCTCTATGCCGAGGCCGAGATGCTGCCCTACGAGCCGATCGAGGGGCAGTTCATCGCCCAGCAGTTCCGGCTGCTGCGCGCGGCGCGCGCCTTTCTCGACCCGATGCTCAATCTGGGGCTGATCAGCCGCGAGGAGGCCGGCCGGATCCTCAGCGAAGACGCGCTGTTCTCGCCCGGAATGGTGAAGCAGGAACTCGACCGCTACACCTTCCGCTCGCCCGGACAGGCGGGCAGCTATTACTACGGCTATCGCAAGCTGATCGATCTGCGGATGGAAACCGAGATCGCGCTGGGCGCCGATTTCGAGGAAAAGGCCTTCAACGATTTCCTGCTCAGCCAGGGGATCATCCCGCTCGAGCTGATGGCGCAGGCGGTGCGCGAGGAGTTCATTCCGTCGCAGCAATCGGGGCAGCAAACCGGCGGCTGAGCCCCGCGCTCGGCCATCCCCCCGACGGCAGGAAGCGCTAGAGCCAGCGCTGGCTGCGGAAGATCGCCAGGATGGCGAGCGTGATCGCCAGGCAGGCGCCGATCACGCCCCAGAACGCCCAGGGTTCGTCGTGCCAGGGGATGCCCGAGACGTTGCTGCCGAGCAGCCCGGTGAAGAAGGTCAGCGGCAGGAACACGCCCGCCATCACGCCCAGCTTGTAGGTCGCGTTCTGCCCGACCGCCTGCGCGCGGGCGCGCAATTCGTCCTGCAGCACCACCGCGCTTTCCTTGCTTATGTTGATGTCGTCGACATGACGCCGCAGCCGGGCGATCGATTCGGCGATCTCGCGGCGATCGTGCGGCTCGAACCATTCGGGCGCTTCGCGGCTGATCTGCTGCAGCGCCTCGTGCTGGGGCGAGATATGCCGCTGCAGCGCCAGGCATTCGCGGCGGATCTCGGCGATCTCGCGCGCCCGAACCGCCAGCGCCAGATCTTCGGCATTGTCCTCAAGCCGGTCGATCGTGGCGTTGATGTCGATCACCGCGCCGCTCAGGTGATCGATCATCAGCTCGGCGATCAGCGTGATCATCGCCCCGGCATCGCGCGGGCCCGCGCCGCGATCGAGCAGGTCGCGCAACTCGTTGGGGCTCTGCTGGGGGGCGCGGCGCAGAGTCAGCACGCGGCTGCCATCGCTCCACAATTGCATCGCGATCATGTCCTCGGGGGTGGCGCCGGGGTTGAAATTGAGATCGCGCAGCGTGGCAACCAGCGCATCGCCCTCGCGAAAGGCGCGCGGGCGCGACATGTCCGAGACCAGCAGTTCGGCGGTGGGCTCGGTCATGCCGGGCTGCTCGCGCAGCCAGTCCTCCAGACCCGGCCGGGCGCGATCGAGATGCAGCCACAGGATCTGTCCGGGCACCTGCGGCACCCAGCCCTGCGCTTCCTCCCAGCCGATCGGCCGCGCCCCGCCCGCGCCGTCGAGGACGCGGCCGAACAGCAGCGGGGCAAGGGTGTCTTCGGCGTCGAGGGGGGCGGTCATCGCCGCCTCATGCCGCATCGCTCGCGCGCTGTCATTGCTCCTTCACCTTGGGCGTTCTATATCGCGGCCATGTCTTCCCTACGCCCCTGGCGCGATATCGAGCGCCGCAAGAGCCGTCAGATCATGATCGGCAAGGTCCCGGTGGGCGGCGATGCGCCGATCAGCGTCCAGACCATGACCAACACCCCCACCGAGGACGTGACCGCGACGATCGACCAGATCCGCCGCTGCGAGGAAGTGGGCGCCGACATCATCCGCGTCTCCTGCCCGACCGAGGAAGCCACGCGGCATTTCGACAAGATCACACGCGCCGCCGAGGTGCCGATCGTCGCGGACATCCATTTCCACTACAAGCGCGCGCTCGAGGCGGCCGACAAGGGCGCCGCCTGCCTGCGGATCAATCCGGGCAATATCGGTTCCTCGCAGCGGGTCGCCGAAGTGGTCCGCGCCGCCAAGGCCAATGGCTGCGCGATCCGCATCGGGGTCAACGCCGGCAGCCTCGAGAAGGATCTGCTCGAAAAATACGGCGAGCCCTGCCCCGAGGCGCTGATCGAAAGCGCGCTCGACCATATCAAGCTGCTGCAGGATCACGATTTCCACGATTTCAAGGTCGCGGTGAAAGCCAGCGACGTGTTCCTCGCGGTGGCCGCCTATCACGGGCTGGCCGAAGCGGTCGATTGCCCGCTGCATCTGGGCATCACCGAGGCCGGCGGGCTGATCGGCGGCACGGTCAAGAGCTCGATCGGCATGGGCAGCCTGCTGTGGGCCGGGATCGGCGACACGATCCGCGTCTCTCTCTCCGCCGAGCCCGAGCAGGAGGTCAAGGTCGGCTTCGAGATGCTCAAGGCGCTCGGCCTGCGCACCCGCGGCGTCCGCGTCGTCTCCTGCCCTTCGTGCTCGCGCCAGGGGTTCGACGTGATCCGCATGGTCGAGGCGCTGGAAAAGCGGCTCGAGCACATCAAGACCCCGATGAGCCTCTCGGTGCTGGGCTGCGTCGTCAACGGCCCGGGCGAGGCGCGCGAGACCGATATCGGCCTGACCGGCGGCGGCAATGGCAAGCACATGGTCTTTCTCTCGGGCGTGACCGACCACACGGTGCAGAGCGAGGACATGCTCGAGCATATCGTCAAGCTGGTCGAGGCCAAGGCGGCGCAGATCGAGGCGGGCGAAGCAATCGCCTTCGATCCGCACGCACCCGCCATCCAGGCCGTCGAAGCGGCGGAGTGATCCGCACCGCGCCGTGATCGAAGGGCTGTTTCTCGCTGTCGCGCTGGCGATGGATGCCTTTGCCGTGGCCCTGACCCAGGGCGCGCGGTTCCGGCCCCGCGTCCTGCCCGGGATCGGGATCGCCGCCGCTTTCGGCGTGGCGCAGGGGGTGATGCCGCTGATCGGCTGGGCGCTGGGCGCCATGGCGCTGGTCTTCGTTGCGGAACTGGATCACTGGATCGCCTTCGCGCTGCTCGGGATCCTGGGGATCCAGATGATCCGCGGCAGCGAGGACGACGAGGCCGCACCCAAACTGCGCGGACTGGCGCTGCTGGCGGCGGCGATCGCGACCAGCATCGATGCGCTCGCCGCCGGGATCACGCTGCCGACGCTGGATCTGTCGCCGCTGCTCGCTGCGGCGCTGATCGCCGTGGTCACATTCGCCCTCTCGGCGGTCGGGGTGCTGTCGGGCCGGATCGCCGGCGACGGCTACGGACGCTGGGCGGAGCGCGCCGGCGGGGTGATCCTGATCGCGCTGGGGACCAAGATCCTCGCCGAGCACAGCGGGTTCCTGTGAGCCCATGCTCCATGTCGTCCATCACGCCGATTACATGGCGCCGCCGCCCGAGCGCGGCACCTTCAAGTTCGACAAATACTATCTGGTGATGGAGGCGCTGCGCGCCAGCGGCGCCCCGGTCACCGAACACGCGCCCGAGCCGATGCCGCGCCGCTGGCTCGAGGCGGTCCACGATCCCGCCTATGTCGACGAGGTGTTCCGCGCCGCGGTCCCGCGCGACAAGGAGCGGCGGATCGGCTTTCCGGTGACGCCGCATATCGCCAGCCGGGTGCGCCACACCAATGGCGGGACCTGGCTGGCGGCGCGGCTGGCGCTCGAACACGGCTATGCCGCCAACAGCGCTGCGGGGAGCCACCACGCGCTGTACGACACCGGCGCGGGCTATTGCGTGTTCAACGATCTGGCGGTCTGCGCCAACCGGCTGATCGCCGAGGGCGATGCGCGCCGCATCCTGATCGTCGATTGCGACGTCCATCAGGGCGACGGCACCGCCAGCCTGACCGCGACCCGGAGCGACATCTTCACGCTGTCGTTCCACGCCGAGAAGAACTTCCCGGTGCGCAAGGCACGCTCGGACTGCGATGTCGGGCTTGCGGACGGGACCGACGATGCCGGATACATGGAAGCGCTCGAACGGCATCTGCCGGAGGTCATCGCAGGTTTCGCGCCCGATCTGGTGCTCTATCAGGCGGGGGTCGATCCGCATTGCGACGACAGATTGGGGCGGCTGGCGCTCAGCGACGACGGGCTTGCGGCGCGCGACCGGTTCGTGGTCGGCGAAGCGCGGCGCCGGGGACTGCCGATCGCCAGTGCGCTCGGCGGCGGCTATGGCTCCGATCAACGCATAGTGGCTGAGCGCCACGCGGCATCGATGCTAGCCATGGCCGAGACCAACTCCATCTTCGCGCGTTCATCTTGCGCTAGGATGGACGCTGCTAGAGAGTGAAACGATGAAACGCCGCGATCTCATAAAGGCCGGGCTGGCCGCGGGCGCGATGGCC
>JAHJWA010000286.1 GCA_018828205.1 Alphaproteobacteria bacterium | reverse complement strand
GTTTCTCGACCAGCCGCGCCTGGCGCTGGGCCTTCTCGACCATGGCGCTGTCCTGAGGCGCGAGCCCCGACTGGACCAGCCGGTCGAACATATCGCTGGCGACCATCTCGAGGTCTTCCATCCGGCTGTGGACCGTGGCGAGCTTTTCCTCATTGCCATTGGCGGCCTGGTCGAAGCTCTCGAGCACGTCCTGCACGCGCATGACATTGCCGGTCATCATCGCGGTCGCCTTGGCGATCTGGTCGTTCTGGGCATCGACCTCCTCGACCAGATCGGTGACCCCGGTGAGCGTCTGTTCGATGCTGGCGACCGAGTTCTTGGCCTGGCTGCTGGCCTTGGCACCTTCCTCGATGCGGTGGATCACACCGGTGGCCTCGGCTCCGAGCGTCTCGATCACCTCGCCGATCTCGTCGGTCGCCTTGCGGGTTTCGCCCGCGAGGGATTTGACCTCATTGGCGACCACCGCGAAGGTGCGTCCGGCATCGCCCGCGCGCATCGCCTCGATGGTGGCGTTGAGCGCGAGGATATTGGTGGTCTCGGCGATCTGCGCGATGTCCTTGGAGCAGCGCTTCACCTGATCCATCGCCGCGGCGAAGCCGGTGACATGGGTCGCCAGCGTCTCGACCATGTCGAGCAGCCGGGTGATCTGCGAGAGCGAGGACTGGATCTGGCTGGTGCCCTGCCCCAGCCGCTCGATCGCGCTGGCCGACAGCAGCCGCGCCTCGTCACTGGCCTCGGCGACCCGGCGCTGGTCCTTCTCGAGTTCTTGGACGGTACCCTGGAGCTCGAGATGTTCGGCGCGCAGCACGCCCGAGGTGTCGATCACCGCCTGGACGATGCCGGCGACATCGGAGCAACCGACTGTGACCTTGCCGCAGGCCTCGGGTATCGAATCGAGCGCGGAGGCTCCGCGTGCATCCAGTGCCGTGCAATCCATGATGAACCAAATCCCCCGTAATTCGCCAAGGGTCATAATCGCAATGTGTTAGCGGCTTCTTAAGCATGCAGCCTGCCCCGGCCCCCGCCCGGGATGAGGCTGGCGCTCTCCGCCGCGCACGGTTATGCGTGGGTCATGTTTTTCGATTTCATGGACGAGCTCAGGGCGGCCGGGATCAAGGCCAGCTTCAAGGAACACCTCACGCTGCTGGAGGCGCTCGACCGTGAGGTGATCGAGCAGACGCCCGAGGCGTTTTACTATCTCAGCCGCGCGACCTTCGTGAAGGACGAAGGCATGCTCGATCGCTTCGATCAGGTGTTCCAGCGCGTCTTCAAAGGTATCCTCTCGGATTACGGCCAGAACCCGGTCGACGTCCCCGAAGACTGGCTCAAGGCAGTGGCGGAAAAATTCCTCACGCCCGAAGAAATGGCCGCGATCGAGAAGCTGGGCGATTGGGACGACATCATGGAGACGCTCAAGAAGCGGCTCGAGGAACAGGAGAAGCGCCACCAGGGTGGCAACAAGTGGATCGGCACCGGGGGCACCTCGCCCTTCGGCAATTCGGGCTACAATCCCGAGGGCGTGCGGATCGGCGGCGAGAGCAAGCACAAGCGCGCGGTCAAGGTGTGGGACAAGCGCGAGTTCAAGAATCTCGACAACACCAAAGAGCTCGGGACCCGCAACATCAAGATGGCGCTGCGAAGGCTGCGCCGCTTCGCGCGCGAGGGTGCGGCGGACGAGCTCGATATCGACGCAACCATCTCGGGCACCGCCAAGCAGGGCTGGCTCGACATCCATATGCGCCCTGAGCGGCACAATGCGGTCAAGTTGCTGCTGTTTCTCGATGTCGGCGGCTCGATGGATCCCTTCATCAAGGTGACCGAGGAGCTGTTCAGCGCGGCGACCAGCGAGTTCAAGAACCTCGAATTCTTCTACTTCCACAACTGCCTCTACGAGGGCGTGTGGAAGGACAACCGTCGCCGCTGGGCCGAGCGCACCAAGACCTGGGACGTGCTTCACAAATACGGTCACGACTACAAGATCGTCTTCGTCGGCGATGCCGCGATGAGCCCCTACGAGATCACCCATCCCGGCGGCAGCGTCGAGCATATGAACGAGGAGGCGGGCGCGACCTGGATGCAGCGGGTGACCAACACCTACCCCGCGACCGTCTGGCTCAACCCGGTGCCCGAGAAACAGTGGAGCTATTCGCAGTCGACCAAGGTGATCAAACAGCTGGTCAACGACCGGATGTATCCGCTCACGCTCGACGGCCTCGAGGCCGCGACGCGCGAATTGAGCCGCAAGCAGGGTTGAATTGCGCAGGGCGAAGGCCTGACAACAGGTTTCCGCTCCCATCAGCCTGAATTCGCGTCGGGATCATCCCGTCCTGCCGAACGGCGGCGCGCAGGAAGGGCAGCCCCAACGGGTCCGGCCTCGCCGGCAATGCAGCGTCGCAAGAAATGGCCGCGCAAGCGTGATTTGAGCC
>JAHJWA010000285.1 GCA_018828205.1 Alphaproteobacteria bacterium | reverse complement strand
GCGGTGCTGCTGTTCGCGCTGTGGCCCGCGCCCGAGCCCGCGCTGTTCGCGGCGGTCGGCGCGGGGCTGGCGCTGGTCTTCGCCGGAGTGCCGCTGGCGCTCGCCCTGCGGGGCGCGGCGCGGCGCTTCGACCTGTGGCAGATCGCCGCATTCGCGCCCGCGCTGGCGCTGGTCGCCTATGGGACTTTCGGCGAATTCGACGCGGATCCGGCCGAGCCGTGGCTGGCGCTTGCGGCGGCGCTGCTCGCCGCATTCCCGCTCGCCGCGGCGGCGCGGATCGACCGCGCAGCGGCGCCGGGCGATTTCGCGCTGCTGCTCGGTTCGGGGCTGGCGCTGGCCTATGGCGCGCTGCTGCTGCTGACCCCGGGCTGGGCCGCACCGCTGCTGGCGTTGCCGGTTCTGGCACTGCCCGCGTGGCTGCTGCGCCAGGACTACACCGGCGCGCTGGCCTGGCTGCTCTGGGCGGGCGCGGGCCTGCTCGCGCTGGTGCTGATCGGGACCCCGCATTTCCTCCCCGAGCTGGCGCATCTGGGGGGCGGGGGCGACGATGTCCCGGCCTTGCGCGCGCTGCTGCGCTGGACCGGCGCGGCGCTGCCCTTCGCGGCGCTGGCGCTGCTCGACCGGCGCGATGGCTGGAGGCGCGGGGCCGAGGCGCTGGCGGCGGCGATGGTCTATGGCGCGCTGGCGCAGGTGATCCCGGGGCCCGCGCTGGCCTGGGTCGCCGCCGCGCTGGCGATCGCCTTGGCGTGGCGCGCGCCCGAGCGGCTGGCGGCGCGGGTGACCCTGCTCACCATCGCGCTGCTGTGGGCGCTCGACCCGCTGGGCGAATGGCTTTCCGCCGGCGCGCGGGCGCTGGTGGGCGAACCCTTCTTCGCCTCCGACGCGCCGGATCTGCGCGATTCGCTGACGCTGCTGCTGCCCGCGGCGCTGGCGGCGCTGCGCCTGCCGCCGCTGGAGCTGCGCGGCTATCGCTGGCATCTCGCGTGGATCGCCGCGGCGCTGCTGCCGGTGGTGCTCCACGGGCTCTACAAGCAGGTCTTCGCGATCGAGAGCCTGGCGCGCTTTGTCGCACTCGGGATGGCCGAGCGGAGCCTGTGGCAGCTGGCGCTGTCGGGCGCGGCGTGGATCGCCGCCGCCGGGGTGCCGCGGCTGGGCGCGAGCCGCGGCCTCGCGATCGGGCTCGCCGCCGCCGCGCTGGCGCATTTCGCAGCTTTCACGCTGCTGTGGCACAACCCGCTGGTCGCGCGGCAGGCGGTGGGCGCATTGGTGCTGGCGAACTGGCTGACGCTCGGCTTCGGCACCGCCATCGCCGCGGCCTGGCTGCTGCGGCGCTGGTCGGGCGAGAAGCTTCGGCCGTGGTTCGACGGGGCGATCATGACGCTCGCCACCGTGGGTGCGATCGCGCTGCTGCGGCAGGCGCATGCGGGCACGCTGCTGACCGCGGTGCCGCTGGGCGAGACCGAGGACCTGCTGCGCTCGCTGGTGGGGATCGTGCTGGCGCTGGGCTTCCTGCTGCTGGGGAGCCGGCTGGGACAGCGCAGCTGGCGGATCGGCTCGCTGGTGCTGATGCTCGCCGCGGTGGTCAAGGTCTTCGCGGTCGACGCCGCGGGGCTGACCGGGCTGCTGCGGATCGCCTCCTTCGCCGCGCTGGGGCTCAGCCTGATCGCGCTGGGGTGGTTCTACACCCGCCAATTGTCCTCCCGGAGCCCCCTGCGGCCCGAGTAATTCCCCTGTTAACCAAACGCTGCTAGCCCTCGCAGCCGAGATGCTGGCCTATATTACCATCGACACCGAATATTCGTCCGACATGACGCGCAAGGCAGGCCCCGGCTGCCGCGCCGACAACTTCGCCCGCACGGTGTCGGGGCGGACCGCGGAGGGCGATTACGGGCTCGCCTACAAGCTCGACATGTTCAACCGCTACGGCCACCATGGGGTGTGCTTCGTCGACCCCATGCCCGCGCTGCTGTGGGGGGTGGCGGCGATCGAGGATGTCGTCGCACCGATCCTGGAGCGCGGGCACGACGTGCAATTGCATCTCCACAGCGAATGGCTGGAGCTGGCCGACCCCGGCCATCCGCTGCGGCGCAGGCTGGGGGGCGCGACCGGGCGCAACGTCAGGGATTTCGGCCTCGAGCAGCAATGCGCGCTGATCGACTGGGCGCGCGACACGCTGGTCAGCGCGGGCGCGCCGGCGCCGGTGGCGTTCCGCGCGGGCAATTACGGCGCCGACGACAACACGCTGCGCGCGCTCGCGCACTGCGGGATCGGCTACGACACCAGCCACACGCCGGGAATCGAGCAGAGCGAATGCGGCATCGCGCTGGGGCCCGAGCACCGCGTGCCGCTGCGCCACCAGGGGGTGATCGAGGTGCCGATCGGCTGCATCGCCACGGTCGGCGGGGGGCTGCGCCACGCCCAGATCACCGCGCTCTCGGCGCGCGAGATGGTCGCTGCGCTGCGCCATGCGCGCGCCGCCGGGACGCCAAGCTTCACCATGGTCTCGCACAGTTTCGAGCTGGTCAACCGCCGCCGCGGCAAGGTCAACCGCATCGTCCGCCGCCGCTTCGAGCGGCTGTGCGATGCCATCGCGCGGATGAAGGGCGTGCGCACCGGGACCTATGCAAGCGATCCGCCCGCGGTGGTGACGCTCGATCCCGCGGACACGCTCGCGCCCGCCGATCCGGTCGCGGAAACGCTGCGGATCGCCGAGCAGCTCGCCGCCAACACGCTCTACGGCTGAGCCGGGCGCTCGCGCCTAGAGATCGACGTCCTTCTGCGGGCGGTCCTCGATATCCTGGCGCAGATCGCGCGCGCCGCGTTCGGCCTGAATTTCATTGCTGCGACTGGCCCGGCGGGTGCGCAGCCAGGCCCAGACCAGCACCGCGAGCAGCAGGATCGGTCCGAGGACGGTGGCGAGGGCGAGTACGGATTCCATGGGTCTGTCCTTGTTTGCTTCACCCCACCAACGATCGAGCGCCGCAATGTCTCCCCCGGCGTGAGGCCCGCGCCCGGCCTTCCCCCGGCCCCGCGCCCCACCCCGCGTCCGGCCCCGCACCCAAGCGAAAGGGGCCGGAGGTTTCCCCCCGGCCCCTTGCTGTAAATCGGCGCTCCCCGGCGCGAACCGGACAGCGGCTAGGAAATCAGGCGCCCTCGACTTCGGCCAGATCGACCTTGAGGCCGGGGCCCATGGTCGAGGTGATCGAGATCTTGCGGACGTATTTGCCCTTCGAACCGGTCGGCTTGGCCTTGACGATGGCCTGCGTCATGGCCTCGAAATTGGCCTTGAGCGCGGCGTCGTCGAACGAGAGCTTGCCGATGCCCGAGTGGATGATGCCCTGCTTCTCGACGCGGAACTCGATCTGGCCGCCCTTGGCGTCCTTCACGGCCTGTTCCACATTGGGCGTCACGGTGCCCAGCTTGGGGTTGGGCATCAGGCCCTTGGGGCCGAGCAGCTTGCCGAGCCGGCCGACCACACCCATCATGTCGGGGGTGGCGATGACGCGGTCGTAGTCGAGATTGCCGTTCTGCATGTCTTCCATGAGATCCTCGGCACCGACCTTGTCGGCACCCGCGGCGGTCGCCTTGTCGGCATTGTCGCCGCGCGCGAACACCGCGACGCGGACGTCCTTGCCGGTGCCCGAGGGCAGCGAGACCATGCCGCGGACCATCTGGTCGGCGTGGCGCGGATCGACGCCGAGGTTCATCGCGACCTCGACGGTCTCGTCGAACTTCTTCGAACCGAACTCGCGCAGCGTGGCGAGCGCCTCGTCGAAATTGTACAGCTTCTCGTTGTCGAGCTCGGCGAGCGTCTTCTGGCGTTTTGTCAGCTTGGCCATGTTCAGCCCTCCACCACTTCGAGGCCCATCGAACGGGCGCTGCCCGTGATGATCTTGACGGCCTGGTCGATATCGTTTGCGTTGAGGTCGGCCATCTTGAGCTCGGCGACTTCCTTGACCTGGCTGGCCGTGATGGTCCCGGCGGAAACCTTGCCCGGCTCCTTGGAACCCGACTTCAGCTTGGCGGCCTTCTTGAGCAGGAAGCTGGCGGGCGGGGTCTTGGTGACGAAGGTGAAGCTGCGATCCGCATAGACCGTGATCTTGGTCGGGATCGGAGCGCCCTTCTCGAGCTCCTGCGTGGCGGCGTTGAACGCCTTGCAGAATTCCATGATGTTGACGCCGCGCTGACCCAGCGCGGGACCGATCGGCGGAGAGGGGTTGGCGGCGCCGGCGGGCACCTGAAGGTTGATGTAACCTTCGATCTTCTTGGCCATGATGGCCTCCTTTTCTCACTGTCGCCCGCGTCGTTTCGACGGCGGGCTCATGGTAAGCGGTTGAGCGATCCGGCTGACCGGACCTCCCGCGAATTCCCGAACTGTTGCTTGGGAGGGGCGCCGATAGCGGGGAACGGGGGGATTTGCAAGGGTTGGAAGAGATTCGTGCAATAGAGCCCTGCCAACAGTTAACACGCTGCCATCTAGTAATACTTTGACTTGCCGCATGGCGCGGAATAGTCTCGTGGGAGACAGGGAGCGGCAATGACTATCGAAGTTGAACTGGATGCATACGTCATCCCGGATGATCATAGAATTTGGAAGAGCACGGCGGGCAAGACGCATAGGTTCTACAGGGCAGTGCGGGATGCAAACGCCATTTTCCCCGACATCCGTGGGCTGGACCTTTTAGAGGGAGAGCCCTCGAAATGGTCCGATAAGGATCTTTTGGAGCTTATTCGCTTTGACCGTTGGCAGCGCGAAAACGACAAGGATGGTGACGGCAACACGCCTCCCAAGAAACTGAAAGTTCACAAAACCGATCGAGCGACGCTCACGTTCCTTAAACGCCTTTGGTTTGAAGCCAAAGAAGGGGATTTGATTGTCGTGCCTCCGGATGGATGGCGCGAGCCGGCTTTAGTCGGTGAGATAATTTCGGAACCCGGTGCGGTAAGAGCCGTCGATGCGAAAGATGGCGAATTCGAAGGCACCTTTTACGGGCGCGCGGTGAAATGGAAGGAACCCCTATACAAGCAAGACGTCACACCTGACCTCTTGAAAGCCCTTCATACGCGTACTGCCGTGTTCGCAATTGGCGAGTCCCTGAAGGAAGAGGTCTATCGTCATGCTTACGGAAATTTTGTCTATCGGAACCGCTATGTTTGCGAATTTAAAATCGGCAAGCAACGTTTCACGACCGATGATTCCGTTGCGGTTTCAATTTGGCTAAACGGCCTTGATGTTCTCCGAAACGCATTGGAGGCAGGTAGCGCAAGGGACGGTGAAAGTTTCGCACAGCTAGGCCTCGACCAGCTGCCGGATAACCTGGCTGCTGAAATGAAAATCAGCATCCAGTCGCCAGGAGAGATATTTGTCCGAACCGCCGGGCCTTTTGCACTCTCCCTTATGACCCTCTTCGCCCTATCTGGCTGTGACGAACAGCGGCTTCAGAACAACGAAGTGACGGTTAAGCTCAAACAGGTCGGATCGGGCGATGAAGGCGCTCGATCGTGCATCGAAAATGACGTTAATGCGTTGAAAACTGCATTAGGCGCAAATCGCCTCCCGGAGGCAAATTGCTTTGCCGAGCGTGCTAGAAAGGATGCGAAAATGACAACTCGGGCAATCTTGAAACCACCGCAGGACAAGAGTAACTAGAGACAATGGCTGCAATCGCGCCCTCAGCGATCCCGCGCGACCGGGCGTTTCACTATGCTAAAGTTGCGCTTGGAGTGGCGTTCTCTGCCTTCCTCGGGGGATTGTTCGCGGCATGGCTGACCTATGAGTTCACGGCGAGGCTCAACAATGAAACCGCCTTGCAGCAGCAGTACCTCTCTTCAGTGCAGGAATTTATCTCAAGCGGTTCAGAAGTCGACGGAAACATCACGAATCTAGCCGATAGCATTCTTGACGGCCAAGAGGTCAGACAAGCCAGGCAGGATGCGAGAGCGGCTCTGGCGGGGCACGTCGACGCCACCACCTCCTTGTCGCAAGTGGTGGGGGATGGAAACTCGAACCTTTACATGGAAGGGCTGGCAAAGCTGCGCACGTATATCGACGCGGCAAACAGCCCCCAATCGGCACGTGAAATGTCGGATGCACGGTTTGATGTAATGGATAACCGAAGAATCATCGTCGCAGAGGCACGTAAGCGGATTTACGACCGCCCTTAGCGAAGTCATTGGGCAACTTTTGCTTGATCATTCGCCCAAGCCCGTTGCCGCAAGGTAGAGGTTGGCGGCTTGGTAATGTAGGTAGCGAAACCAACTCCACACGGTTTCGTTAGGTAATCCCGGCAACCTGTGCCATAAGGCTCGAGCAGAAGTCGAAAGTTGCGACACTCCGAAGTTGACGACCGCCGCATGCTCTCACGAGCCCCGGCGTAAACCAGGCGACGATTCCCTTTCATCTGACGACCAGACGCACGGCCCGAACGGCAATACCGCCGAACGGGCAAACCAAGGTTTCTGAAAGGAATCTCCCATGGCCAAATCCGGCACCGTCAAATTCTTCAACGCCGACAAGGGCTACGGTTTCATCCAGCCCGACGACGGCTCCGCCGACAGCTTCGTTCACATCTCGGCCGTCCAGGCTGCCGGCATGCAGACGCTCGACAAAGAGCAGCGTCTGAACTTCGAAGTCGAGCAGGGCCGCAACGGCAAGGAAAGCGCCGTGAACCTCTCGCCTGCCGATTGATTTGCGACACCGCCTGCGCGCCGCATCCGCATCAGCGGGTGCGGCGCGCGGCATATTTGCAGCCCATCCGGCTGCAGGCCGTCCGGCGCTGACGGACGTCCGACCACCGCCGCCCCCCATTCCACCCAGGAGCCCGACGCGATGAGCCAGACCTTCGAATTCTATCACGCCCGCGCCGAGGAATCCGCCACCGAAGCCCAGGCCGCGCAGCTGGACAATGTCCGCGATCGCGCGCTGCGCTCCGAAGCCACCTGGCGCGGTCTCGCCGAACAGGCGCGCAAGGTCGC
>JAHJWA010000284.1 GCA_018828205.1 Alphaproteobacteria bacterium | reverse complement strand
CGATCTCGAGCGCAAGGTCCGGCTCCAGCAGCAATATGGCGGCGGTCTGACCAACCGCCAGCTCGCGGTGATCTGAGCGCACCGCAGGGAACGATACCGCCTGTCGGCAGCCGCGATCGGATCTCGATTTGCGCAGTCGCGGCCAGATCGCGTCGCTGTCGGCGCCCCCGCGGAAATCCAAAAGCCCGTGAGGCAGATAACTTGGGCGTGCGCCGGGCGGCGCTCGCCCTCATCCGCTCATCCGCAACAGAAAACTCCATCGACGCCTGCAACCCCGAACATCGATCAACAGTTGCTAATGCGAATCTCTCGCACTATCCGGTTGCGAACGAGTCGCAGTTCATGCGGCCAAAGCCGATGAGGGATTGTCATGAAATTCGCCCCTGCCCTGCTGCTCGCCGGGAGCGCTCTTAGCTCGACCATCGCGCATGCGCAGGACGCCGAGCCAGCGCAACCATCCGACCGGGACCGGATTGTCGTCGTCGGGGAGCGCTTGCGCAGCGAAGGCGCGACCAAGACCGACGTGCCGGCGATCGAGGTTCCGCAGCCGGTGACCGTCATTCCCGACGAAGTGTTCGAGGCGCAGGGTGCGGTGTCGATCTCGGATACGCTGAATTATGTCGCCGGCGTTCATGCCAACCCCTATGGTCCAGACAGCAGGGTCGACGGCGCTTTCGTGCGCGGGATCAATGCGCTGCAGTTTCGCGACGGCATGCGCGACATCTTCAGCTTCTACGCCAGCATCCGCGCCGATCCCTATAATTTCAGCCAGGTCGAGGTGATCCGCGGGCCCGCCTCGGTGCTGTTCGGCGCCGGATCGCTGGGCGGTATCGTCAATCTCGTTTCCAAGACCCCCCAATTCACCCCGGAAGGCGAAATCTCGCTGCGCTACGGTTCGTTCGACCGGATCGAGGCGCTCGCCGATGTGACCGGCCCGATCACCAGCACACTGGCCGGGCGCGTGGTCGCCCGCGTTCGCGACAGCGGCACGCAGACCGATTTCGTACCCGACGATCGGATCCTGCTGTCGCCCTCGCTGACTTGGGCACCCACCGCGAGTACGGAACTGACGCTGATCGGCTTGTACCAGGAGGACGACGGCGGCTCGACCTCGCAATTCCTGCCGCTGGTGGGCACGATCCTGCCCAACCCCAACGGCCAGCTCGACAGCGACCTGTTCATCGGCAAACCCGGCTGGGACCGCTATGACGGGAGATTGGCGCAGGGCACCGCTTTGCTCACTCAGCGCGTGTCGGACGCGGTGCAGTTCAATCTGAAGGCCCGCTATATCGACAGCGACCTGACCTATTTCACGCATTACCCCAACAGCTATTCGAACCCGACCAACCCCTATCTCGATGCCGATCAGCGGCAGATCGGTCTCTATGCCGATGGCTCCTATGCGCGGATGGAGGTCTTCTCGACCGACAATAACGTGCAATTCCGTTTTGACACCGGCCCGGCGATCGAGCACATCCTGCTCGCGGGGATCGACTATTCTCGCAGCCGCGTCCGCAAGACCGGCGGGTTCGGCTACGAGGCGATCGACATCTACGATATCGATTACGATGCGATCAGCGACTGGGACGGCGGCCTGCCGCAACCGGAGGGACCCAGCGAGGATGTGACCCAGAAGCAACTCGGCTTCTATCTGCAGGACCAGATCCGGTTCCGAGATCGCGTCTCGATCGTGCTCGGCGTCCGGCGCGACGAGGCGAGCGCGACCGATGCGGTGGGCGGCGGCAGCTACGACACCGGCGCGACCTCCTTCCGCGCCGGGATCATCGGGGAAATCGTGCCGGGAGTGTCGCCCTTCGCCAGCTATACCGAGAGCTTCGAGCCGATCGCAGGCGTCGCGAGCGATGGCACGCCCTTCGTGCCCAAGCAGGGTCGGCAATACGAGGCGGGGATCAAGTTCCATCCCGATCCCGCCACGCTGGTGACCGCAACGGTCTACGATATCGTCGAGAGCAACCGGCCGGTCAGCGACGACAGCACCCCCGACCTCAACGACCAGATCCAGGTCGGCGAACTTACGTCGCGCGGTTTCGAACTCGAAGCCTCGACCAGGCTTCCCGGCGCCGTGAGCCTGATCGCCAACTACAGCTACAACGAGACGGAAATCACCGATGCCGATATCGCGCAGGCGGCGCTGATCGGCAATCAGCTCGACAACGTACCCAAGCACAATGCTTCGCTGTGGGTGACGAAGCCGTTCCAGCTTGCCGACGCCATGGTGCTGACGCTGGGCGGCGGGCTGCGTTATGCCGGCGACAACATCTCCTACGGACCCGCTTTCCCGAACGGGATCGAAACGCCGGGACGCACGCTCGTGGACGCCTACGCGGCGCTCGACTGGAACGACTGGAGCCTCTCGGTCAACGCCACCAATCTGTTCGACGAAAGCTATTACTCCGCCTGTCTGGCGCGCGGCGACTGCTTCCTCGGTGCCGAGCGCAACGTCTATGCGACGCTGACCCGGCGGTTCTGATGGACACCGGGCTCCTCTGGCCGGGCGCCATGGCGGCGATCGGCGGTGTCGGCCTGCTGCGCTGGTCATGGGGGCGCAAGCAGCGTTCGGTACCGGCGAATGCCGCAGGCTGGGTTCTGCTGCTGGCAGCCTGCACCCTCGGTGGATTGGCGGCGGGCGCCTGGGGCGTGACGGTGGTCTCGCTGGTCGCGATGGCGCTTGCCGCGCTCCTGCTCGCCTTCGCCGCCGCCACCGCCCCGGCGAGCCGGAGCAGACCGGTCGACCGCCGGGTCCGCATCCTGCCCGAGGCAGGCGAGAGCCTGCGCCTCGGGGGGCGGCTGCTGACCTTCGCCCTGGTCGTCCTGGCAGGATTGGCCGCCTCGCTCGCCTTCGCCATCGCGCTTCGCAGCGCGGCGCTCGGCTTGGGCTGGTCGCAGGCCGACGCCAATGCGACGGCGCTGATCGCGGTGCCCCTGATCTGGGGCGTGCTTGCCACGATCCTGCTGATGCTCGAAAGCCGCCGCAGCCAGCTGATCCTGCTGGCCGCCACCAGCCTGCCGCTGGTCCCCGCCCTGCTTGCCGGGAGCTGACCCGATGTCGCTTGCCTTCGATCCCTCCACCGTCAAGCGCGGGCTTTCCGCCCACGCCGCCATCGGCCTGATTGGCGGTGCGCTGCTCTATCTCGTCTGCCTCACCGGCACCGTGCTGGTCCTCTACGAGGAATGGCAACGCTTCGAGCAACCGGCAGCGCCCGAGATGGCTAGCATCGAACCCGCGGCCGTGCAGCGCGCCGTGGAAGCCGTGCTGGCGGGCGAGGATGAGCCGACGACCCATCTCTACGTCCATATGCCGGTCGCCGAATTGCCGCGCACCACGATCACCACCGACACCCAGGCGGTTCATGTCGATGCAGCCGGCGCCATCGCGGAGCCGGAGGAAAACGCGTGGTCGGATTTCCTCTACGCGCTGCATTACACGCTCAACCTGCCCGCGCTGGTGGGCATCACCATCGTCGGCGCGCTGGGAGCGATGATCGTGGCGCTGGCGGTATCGGGGGTGATCGCGCATCCCAGGATCTTCCGCGACGCCTTCCGTCTGCGCGCGCGCAACAGCGGCGGGGTGGCGCTGGCCGATTGGCACAACCGGCTGAGCGTCTGGACCCTGCCCTTCACGCTGGCGATCGCGCTGACCGGGGCGATCATCGGGCTCGCCAGCCTCGCGGCCTACGGCATCGCCACTGCCAGCTACGGCGGCGACGTCGAGGCGGTCTACGCGCCGCTGTTCGGCGACGAACCGGAAGCGGACGCCGCGCCTGCGCCGGCCCCCGATGTGGCCGCGGCGATGCGCTACATGGCGCGCGCGTATCCGGACGTCGAAGTCACCTATGCCGTGTTGCACGATCCCGAAACCGCCGGGCAGCACGTGCAGATGGTCGGCGCGCATCACCAGCGGCTGATCTTCGGCGAATATTACGCCTTCGACGCCGGAGGGAATTTCATGGGCACCGCGGGCCTCGCCGATGGCGCGCTCGGCCAGCAGGCCGCCGCCTCGACCTACAACCTCCACTTCGGCAATTTCGGCGGCCTGATCGTCAAACTCGCCTATATCCTGTTCGGGCTGGCGCTGACCGCGGTTTGCGCGACGGGAACCTACATCTGGCTCGGCAAGCGGCGGCGGCGCGGTATCCGCGAGCCGCGACTGACGGCCATGTGGCACGCGGTCGTCTGGGGATCCCCCTTCGCGCTGGCTCTGACGCTGGTCGCGCGGCTGGTGATCGGCAATCACGCTCCGTTCACCGCGATATTCTGGATCGCTCTCATCCTGGCGATCCTCATTGCCGGACTGCGTCCGAAGCATTTCGCGCGGCAAGAGCCGAGCGAGCAGTCGGTGCCGGTAAGCGATCCGAGCCAGGCATAAGTGGCACCGGTCTCGGAGAACCTGCGGGCAACTGGCTGGCCCCCGAGCGCATGGCTAAGACGCCAAGGGTTAGGCCGGACCAAGCGCCCGCGCAGTCGAAGCGGCGGCACTTGCCGTTAGAATTCTGTTCCCGCCCCTTGGCTCGATCGCCTCGAGAGCCGATGGCGGGGCTGGATATCCTGGGGGGTGGATATCCAGCCCACGCCCGGAGCCGGTTCGCCTGCGGGTCTGAGAACAGGCGAACCGGCGTCCGATAGGAGCGGCCTAGCCGCGCTCGGTCACAGCTTGAAGCTGATCGAGGCGCGCAGGCCGTAGCCGATCTCGCTGTTGCGCTCTTCGGCCGAGAGCTCTCCCGAGATGGTGTAGAACTCGTCGCCGCCCACGCCTCTCACGCGGCCGAACCAGCCACTCGCCTGCTGGTCCGGCAGCAGCGTGAAGCTCTCGCCGGTCCCGAAGCGGGCGGTGGTGGCGCCGATATCGCCCGAGAGGATCTCGCGCCTGCCGCCCTCGGCCTCGATGCGGGCCCAGTACTGGTCGCGGCTGCGCATGCCGAGCAGATCGGCGCCCGCGGCGATTGCCAGGTTGAGCCCCATTTCGTCGCTCTCGCGGGTTTCGATCGTCAGATCGAGCGCCTTGCCGCCACCGGTCTCGGTATAGCCGTCCTCGCTCAGCCGGACGTAGTCGAGGCTGATCGAGGGCCGGATGAAGAAGAACTGCGATCCGCCCTCGACCGATGCCCCGCCGATGAAGGAGACGACATTGCCGGACCATTGGCCATCGATCGTCCGCTCGATCTTCTTGTCGCCGTTCATGCCGACGAAATAGCGCGACCCTTCGAAGTCGGAGAAGCCGTAGGAACCGCGCGCGAAGCCCGAGAATGCTCCCCAGTCGCCCCGCCAATAGGCAGCCGCTTCATAGGTGTTGGAGATCACATTGTTGTCGATCCCCGAATCGTGGCGGTTCCACAGCCAGGTGCCGGTGGCGCCGATCCTGCCGATCCCGGTGGCGAGTTCGAGCCCGCCCGAGAAACCGAGCCCGTCGAGATCGTAGCTGGCGGTGTCGCCCTCGCCTCTGGTCGAATCCCAGCCGGCGAAATCGAACAGGACGCTCAGCTTGCCGACCTGCTCGATCGGGCTGTCCGGCGTCGCGAGGGTGCGCGCAAAGGTGCGAACGCCCAGACTTATACCATCGAAGGAGCCGCCGGCGTGATCGGGCAGGGCCTGGGCGACGGTTGCCTTGAAGGTATTCGCTTCGGTGATGCCAAGAAAGACCCCCGCGACCTCCGCGTCCGCCGCAAGCGCCTGGTAGAGGTGATCATAGGCTGCCCCCTCGGAACGGTTGAGCCCCAGATCCTTGGTTTCCTTGCGATCGATATCCACGCTGACCGTGCCTGCCGCCTCGTTCACCGCCAGAGCCGCCTTGTACATGAAGGGCACGAGCGCACTGTCGGCGGCCAGATTGCCCGCGCCAACCAGGTTGCCCGCCTCGATCACCTGATAGAGACCTTCCGCCTGCGCGATGTCGGTGAGACGCAGCTTGAGTTTGGAGCCCTTCTCGAAGCTCGCGGTTCCGGCGACGGAGATCGCCGTCCCGGCATTGGCCTGCTTGCTAAGGGTAGCCCCGATCACGCCGTTGGCGCCAACCGCCAGCGAGCCGATCGCGGTCGGCGCGGTGATGTCGAGCAGGCCGCCAT
Organism: Alphaproteobacteria bacterium; assembly: GCA_018828205.1. Lineage (GTDB taxonomy): Bacteria > Pseudomonadota > Alphaproteobacteria > Sphingomonadales > Sphingomonadaceae > Qipengyuania. Next base: position 15,883 of record JAHJWA010000284.1, on the reverse strand, counting down.
CGACCGCGACGGACAGGTTCTGGCCGCCCTGCAGCTTGCCGACGAAGGCCGCCTTGTCGGCGATCGTCAGCGCGCCATTGCCGCCAGCGAAATCGGCGGTGCCGGAGAATGTCGATGTCCCCGCGAGCGAAAGACGATCGGCCTGCCCGCCAAAGCTTGCGGTCCCGATGAACTGGCCATCGCCGCTCAGCGCCAGACGATCGACCCCGGCGCCGAAGGTGACGCCGCCCTTCACCGCTCCATCGGCAATATCGAGCAGATCCGCGCCCGCGCCGAACCGGATGTCGCCTTCGATCACGGGTGCTTCGATCCCCGAGCCGACCGCCGTTTGCCGCACGGTCGCTCCCGATGCCACCGAGGACAGGTCGATTGCGACATTGCGACCGGCGGCGGAGCTCGAACCGGTGGCCACGATCTTGCCGCTGTTCTCCACGACCCTCAGCGTGCCGCTGCGATCGACGATGGCGCCGGCGAAGGCATCATTGCCAGCCGCGGTGGCCTTGATCGTGCCGCTGTTGCGGATCAGCGGAACCTCGGCATCGGCTTCGACGAGCACGGCAATCGAACTGGCTGCCGCGGCCTTGCCGCCCGCAGCGCTGATGGTGCCCGAATTGCGCAGTTCGGGTACGCGCGCGCCGCTGCCCAGACGCAGCGCGGTGGCGCTGGAGTCCTTCGAACTTGCGGTGATCGTGCCGGAAACGGCGATGCCGTTGTTGACGCTGACCGCACCGCCGCGGCCGCCGACCACCATGCCATTGCCCGCGACGCCGGCGTAGACGCCGTGGCCCGCAATCGCGCCATCGACGACGATGCCGAAGCCCGTCCCCGTGCCGGGCACCGCGCCGATGACGATATCGCGATCGGATGCGCCGATCAGGACCGCCGGGGCCGCTCCATAGGAGGTGACCTTGGCGCTGCCTTCCTTGGCGTCCGCCAGCCCGTCCTTGTCCTCATCGGCATCGTCGGGCTTGGTATCCTTGGGCGCCACGGCGAAGATAATGCCCTTGGCGACGCTGCCCTCGACGAGCAGGGCGCTCCCGCCCTGCAACAGATCGTCGCTGTCGAGCTTCGACGCGTCCGCGGGAGCCGCGGGGTAGCGGTATCCGGTCGCCGCGATCTCGCCCTGCACGGTGAGGCCGCCGCCGATGTCCCCACCAAACCGGGCGCCCATCGCATCCGCGCCGGTCGCTGCGACGGTCCCGGCAAGCCGCACATCGCCCGTCACCGCACGGAGGTCGACCCCCACGCTGTTGTCGCCGAGGACGGTCGTCTTGCCGTCGTGGACCAGTCCGCCGGTCAGCGTATCCTGAACCAGAATGCCCGCCGAATTGGTGCCCTCGACCGAGATCGTACCGGTATGGGAAATCTGGCCCGCAAGCTTGCCCTGGACGCGGATCGCGGCGCGATTGCCTCCGACCGCGAAGGGACCGTCCAGATCCTTGTCGTTGTCGCTGTCGGTGGGCGTGTAGGTCTCATCGACGGTGATCGTACCCGAATTGGTGATATTGCCCGTACGATCGCCCGCAACGGTGATGCCGCTGCCTGCCTCGGCATTGGTGACGACGATCTTGCCTTCGTTGACGACGTTGTGGTTGCTGTCGAGCGTGATCGCCGCGCCGGAGGTCCGTTCGACCGAACCCTTGTCGGTGACCTTCACCGAATCGCCCGCTCCGCTCTTGAGCTCCGAGGTGCGGATCGGATCGGTCCGCCGGCTGTCGATGGTGGTTTGCGCGGCAAGCGGCGTGGCCAATGCGGCGATGGCGGTCCCGGCAAGCAAGTAGCGATTCATAAAGTCCTCCTCGTGGATCAAGAGGAGGACGGAGCCGATCGGCGGCGACCTTGATCGCAGATCGAGAAAAGCGCTTCGCGGGTGTCGCTTCGGCCTAGAAGGAGAAATCCACCCCCAAGCGGATCGTGCGCGGACGCAGGGGCGTGACCTGATCGCGGCCGACCACGAAGGGTGTGCCGAGAGCAAATCGGTTGCCCTGCACATCGGCAAGATTGGTCACCGAAATCGTCGCGCCGAGCCGGTCCCGGCCGATGCGCGCAACGAGCCCGCTGTCCAGATAATCGCCCTGAAGCTCGCCCAGTTCGGGACCGACGCCGAGGCGAGACTTGCCGATGTAGCTCGCCCAGGCCCGCATCTCGAGATCGAGGTCGCGGGCGATGCGTGCCGAATATTCCAGGCCGAGGCGCCCGGAAAAGCGGGCGATGTTGGGGACATGGCTGATGCGCGAAAGCAGCGCCAGACTGGGCTCGTCGATCCGGCTCTTGTTGTAGGTCACGCCCGCGTCGAGCCGGAGTTCGGGCGTGAGATAGGCTCCGACAACCGAGCTGGCGCTCCAGACGCGCCCGTCGCCGATGTTCGCCGTGCTCGGCAGGCCCAGTTGGTCGATGAAATCGGCCTGGATGTCGGACCATTTCGTGTGAGACAGGCTCAGCGTCAGGTCGAAGGGATCGAGCTTGGGGCGGCCATGGCGCAGGCCGAACTCCATTGTGGCGGCGCGATCCTGTTCGAAACGGCTGACGAAATTGCCCTGGATCGCGAGACCGCCGGGACGAAAACCTTCCTGGTAGCGGATGAAAAGACTCGTCGCGGGTCCCACCTCGGCGAGGAGCGAGGCCGAGGGCAGGAAGGCCCCTTGCGTCCTGCTGGCTGTGATTTCTGCGCGCACGAAGGCTTCGGCGACATCCTGCCCCGAACCGCCCAGCCATGCGTGCGTATAGCGCGCACCGATCGAAGCGATCAGGCTTTCGCGCAGGCGATAGCTCGCTTCGCCGTAGACCGTCGCCTCGGTGATGGTGTTCAGCACGCCGGGCGACGCGCTGCGGCCATCGGGGGAACCGATCGATCGCGTCAGCCGCGTGCGGTTGTCGACGAGGCTGAGACCGGTCAGCCAGGCGAATGTACCCGACAGGGGAACCCAAAGCCGGGTCTCGTGGGCCAGCATGCGCGTATCGTTCTTTTGCACGAACAGCCTGTTGGCACCGCCGGGAGCGGTGGCGTCGTAGCGCTCCTGCAAGTCCTGGCGGGCGAAGCCGCTGGTGGAGCGGAACTTGATATCACGGACCCGCCCGGACACGACGAACTGGCCATGGAGGTAATCCGCCTCGGACCCTTCCCGGACCCGCGCCGAGCTTTCGAGCGGCGCCCCGTCGCGATCCGCATACTGGCTGTCGTCCGCCTCGCTCGACTGCGCCAGCCCCAGAAATTCGACGCTCCAGTCCTCGCTCAGCTCGAGGCGAACCGATGCGCGCGCCGCCAGAATGTCGGATCTGTTGACGTCGATCCGATCCAGATTGGGCTTGTCGATGTAACCGCCCTCGCTGCTCGCATCGATCGACACCCGCAGCGCGGCGCGTTCCTTTCGCAGCGGGATATTGGCGGTCGCGCTCAGATCGCCGCCGGACGAACCATGCTGGGTCAGCGCCCCGCCGGCCATCCCCGTGATCGAAGCGGAATCGAGCTCGGGAGCATTGGGAACGAGCCTGATGATGCCGCCCAGCGAACCGGCGCCGTAAAGCGTGCCCTGGGGCCCCTCGAGGACCTCGACCCGCTCGAGGTCGGACAGCCGCAGATCGGGATCGGGAGCATTATAGCTCAGCCGCAGATCGCCCAGATACTGTCCCACGGTCGCCTGAGTGGGGCCGGTAAAGCTGGAATCCGCGATCCCGCGAATGAACAGCTTGTTGCGCCCGCTTCCCAGATGGGTCGAGGATACCGTCGCGATCCGCTGGGTGATCTTTTCCGTCCCGCCCACGCCGCCCAGTTCGAGCGAATCTCCGTCGATGATCGCCACCTGTGCCGCGAGTTCGGTCAGGCGCGTGTCGCGCTTGCTGGCGGTCACGACGATGGGCGGTCCCGGCTCCGAGATGGGCGGCGGATCGGGTGCGGCCGCCGGTCGGGTCGGCGCGCGGGCAGGTGTCGGCCGGGGCGGTCGCGGCGCGGAGCGCACCGCGCGCGGGACGATCTTCCAGGATGACTTTCCGACCTGAACCGCTTCGCCGCCCACCGCGCGGGCCAGCTTTCGGACGGCTTCGGCCACATCCATACGGCCGCGGATGCGGGGCGAGCGCCGTTCGGCCAGGACCGGATGCGAAACGACGATGCTGCTGCCGGTCTGGTGGGCAATCGCGATGACCGAATTGGCCACGGTCCCAGCGGGGACGTCGATCGCCACATCCCGGGCCGCAAGCGAGGCCGGCAGTGCCAGAAAACCCAGCGTCATAGCGAATAGGGCAAAGCGCATCGCTAGGGTGCCGTCAGGACCCAGGAACCGCCTTCGCGGCTCACCCTGACCCCGAGCAAGGGGCCAAGCTCGGCGGGGGATTCGCGCAGCGCCGGGACCATGATGCTACCCGACACCTGATGCGATGCGCTGTTCCGGGCCACCACGTAGTCGATCCCGCTCGCGCGCCTCAGATCGACCGCCACCTTTTCCAGCGGCGCCCCCCGGAAGGTCAAGCGCCCGCTCGTCCATTCGCCGACCTGCTCCACCGGCACCTGCGACATCACGTAATCGTCGGAGGATTTCGAAAACCTCAGCGCTTCTCCGGGTTCCACGCGCACGCGCTGCTCCGCCGGGTCGTAGATCACCAGTCCTTCCGAGACCGCGACATCGACGCTCGCGAGCGACAGGTTGACGTCGAAGATCGTGCCGGCGTCCAGCAGCGTCCGGTCCGCGACCTCGACCACAAAGGGGTTATCGCTGTCGTGGACGACCGTGAAAAGCGCGCGCCCCGCTTCCAGGCGAGCCGAGCGTTCGCCGACGATCTCGATCCGCGAGTCTCCCGCGAGCGCGACCTGGCTCCCATCGTCGAGCCGGATCGTGCGCATCTCGCCGGGGGCCGTCCGGTAGGTTCCGCCGGGCGTCTGGAACTGCCACACCCCAAGCGCCAGAAAGCCCACTAGGCAGGCGGCGATCGCCGGGGCGAACCAGCGTCTGCGAGCCGCGGCGGTTGCCCGCTCCTGTGCCCCATCGTTCACCGCCTCGGGAACCGCGCGCAAGCCCTCTGCCGCGTCGGCGACCGCAGCCATCACGGCATCATAGGCCTCCGCGTGATCGGGGGAGGCTTCGAGCCATTGCGTAAAGGCGTCCCAATCGGCGAACGCGGGATCGCTCGTCCTCACCGACCAGTCGATGGCTTCCTCTTGCATGTTCCGGTCAACCGCCATGGGTTTGTACTCCTTCGAGTATGACGGAGACGTCGCGCTCATTCCTCATCGAAGCGCCCCTTGAACTCGCTGAGCAGTCGAAACGCCTTGCGCAGATCGCTTTCGACCGTGCTGACGCTGATAGCGAACTCGCGCGCGATTTGCGCCTGCGGGATTTCATCGATCCGGCTGCGGCGGAAAATCGCGACCGCGCGCGGCGGCAGCCCCGCGAGCGCTTCATCGACCAGCCGGGCTTGCTGCCGCCCCATGATCACCCTGTCGACGGACGGCTGATCCGATACACCCGAACTCGCATCCGAGGTCGTTTCGACCCAGTCCCGCTCGCGCCGCCGGGCCTGCGAAACCGAGCGATAGCGATCGATCATCAGGGCGTTGGCCGCGGTGAAGATATAGGAGAGGGGCGCGGCAATCGGACCCGCCGGGCGCCTGCCCATTCGCAGCCACAACTCGTGATAGAGATCCTCGGCATCCTCCCCCGCACCGCGCGCGACGAGAAACCGGAGCACGCGCTCGCGGTTGTCCAGCAGGACCCCCTGCAACCCGCTGTTCGAATGCTCGTCTGGCATAGCTGCTCGTAATCCGCAGGAGGCCACCGGGGCGACTCCTTTCTGCGCAGGTAGTCGAGCGGCGCGATTTTCCAACCATATCGGATATGCCGCGCTTCACGGCATTTCGGGGCGGACACCGGCTATGCCCTGGCTCTTGAGCGCTTCAATCCGAACAGATGCGGTTTCGGCCCTCGGCCTTCGCGCGGTAGAGCGCTGCGTCGGCGCGGTGGATCGCCGCGATGCTGTCCGCGTGGTCGCCGGTCGCGAGCGCGACGCCGCCCGAGAAGGTGATCTGGCCCATCGGCTCGTCGTTCTCGCGCAGCTTGAACTCACGCTTGGCCAGATCGCCGCGCGCCTGGTCGAGCAGGGCGACCCCGGCTGCCTTGTCGTCGCCTTCCATCACGACGAGAAACTCCTCGCCTCCCCAGCGGCCCACGAAATGCGGCGCGCAGGCCTTGGCGAGCGAGGAGGCGACCTGCTTGAGCACGCGGTCGCCGACACCGTGCCCGTAGCGGTCGTTGACCGCCTTGAAGAAATCGACATCGCACATTCCGACCACCCGCGGACGGCCGCTGTCCGCCAGCCGCTTGAGATGGCGATCGATCGCGCGGCGGTTGCCGAGCCCGGTCAGCTGATCGCGCTGTGCATCGTCGCGCGCGGTCTCCAGCTCCTGCCGCAGGGCGGCGACCTCGCTCGCTGCCGCATTGAGGTCGAGTTCGGTGGATTTCGAACGTTCGATCATCCGCGCGACGATCTGGACGGTGCGCGTCTCCCCGCCATCGAAGGTCTCCGCCTCGGCGCTCAATTCGCGAGCGAAAGCGCCGGTGGCCGCCGCCGCGGATGTTGCCGCCTCGCCAAGCTTGATCGCCTGGTGCCGCAGAGCGTCGTGCTCTGCACGTTCGTCGGCAACCGATACTGGCATGCGGCCGGCTGCCTGCAGCCGAATGATCTCGTCAGCTTCGTCCTGCCGCAGGCGAAAGCCATCCGAGGTGATCGCATTGACCATCTGACCGATCGGCGATCCGGGGTCGGTGAGCGCGATATAGGCGAGCGCATAGTTCTCCGGCGTAGGCGCCAGACATTGGTCGATGAGAAAGGCCAAAGCCTCGCTCCCCCGCGTATGGTCGATCTTCGACATCCGTCATCCACACCCGGCCCGCCAGCGGCGGGCTAGTCCGAACCTGCCGCTTCGGGGACGACGCGGATCTCGACCGGCTCGCTGCCCGCCAGATAGGTCTGCGCGGCGGCGTGGATATCCGCTGGCATCAGCGCGTTGAGGATGTCCAGCCGCTGGCGACGGCGATCGAGCGTATCGGGCTTGCTCTGTGCCATCGCGACCAGATCGAGCCAGCTGGCGTTCTGGTTCTCGGACCTTTCATACCCTTCCCGGATCGGGTTGCGCGCCCGCTCGAGCAGATCGGCGTCGATCGGAGCGCTTGCCATCTCCGCGGCAATTTCGCGAACGACGGCAGCGGTCTCGTCCATCGCTTCCGCGGCGACCGTCGCGAAGGCCGTGAGGTGGCCGAAACCGGGGTAGGTCGGTTGGGAATAGCTGAAGGCTTCGGGCGAGTAGGTCGCGCCCAGTTCCTCGCGCAGCCGCTCGGTCAGTCGCAGCCCCATCGCGGCGGCAAGGACATCGCGGGTGATATCGTCCGCCAGATCGCTGCTGTCGTCGGTGGGCCAGCTGAGCGATACGGCGCCCTGATCGGCTTCGCCCGCGTGGGTGAGGGTTCGGACGCTGCGATCCTCGACAAAGCCCACCGGCGCCGTGGTCTGCACCGTCTCGGTGCGGATGGCGCGTAGCGGCAGCGTGCCCAGCGTCGCGGCAACCGCGGCGATCGCCGCCTCGGGATCGAGATCGCCGACCAGCCCCAGGGCGAGCGGACCTTGCGCGAGCTGCGGCGCGACCGCGGCGCGCAGGTCGTCGAGCGAGACTTGGGTCAGCTGCGAGGCATCGGTAAGACCCAGCCGCGCGTCGTCCCCGGCAAGCGTCGCGTTGAAGCCGGTCGCGAACACCTGGACGGGGGCAGAACGGATGTTCTTGGCCAGGATCGGCGCTATTCCAGCCCATTGCGCCTGGGTTTCGGGGCGCCAGGCGGTCGCCGTCAGCCGGGCCGCAAGAAGGTCGAGTTGCAACTTCAGATCGCCCGGCGTGGTGGTCCCCGCGGCCACCAGCGCGGCATTGCTGGCGTCGAGACCGAAGCTGACTTCCCGTCCCGCCAGGACCCTGCGCAGCTGATCCGGGTCATGCGCCTCGAGGCCATCGACGCTCAAGGCTATCGCGAGCATCTCCTTCAATCCCGGCTCATCGGCGGGAAATGCGCTGGTGCCGTCACCGACGCGCAGCGAGAAGGACACCTTGCCCGGTTCGAAATCGGTCGTCTTGAGATTGAGTTGCAGGCCATTGGCGAACTGCACGGTGCGGATGCCGAGGTCTTCCACGGTCTCATCCGCTACGACCGAGCCGGGCTCGCCCCATTCGTCATAGGCGAAATCGACCGCCTCGGCTTCGACCGGCGCACCGACGGCGACCGCCGCGCTCTCGCTCAGCGCTGCGGCGATAGCGGCTTCTCCACCCTCGACCGCCTGCTTGGTGGAGACATGGACCACGGTGGGTCCGCCCTGCCAGGCAGCCCGGAAAGCCTCGCTCGCCGTTTCGGCGGTGATGGTGGGCTCGATAGCTTGGAACATCGCGAGATCGGCGGCCGGGGCGGTGACTACGGCATCGTTGAGGCTGGCGGACACCAGCGCGTCGGCAAGCGCGGCGCTGGGGCGACCCGCCGCCTGCGTCACCGCGTTCTGGAGCGCGGTCTGGATATTCGCCTTGGCTTCGGCGATCTCGGCGGGAGAGAAGCCATATTGCTGCGCGCGGCGCAGTTCCTGCTCCGCCAGAACGAGCGTATCGCGCCACTGGCCGTCCTTGGCGACGATCAGCAGGCCGAAGGATCGGGCGCTGCGAAACAGCGGCTGATCGGCGGCCTGAGCGCCGAGGGTGGGCGAATCGGCGGCACGCGAAAGCGCCGCGATCCGGTTGGAAAGCGCAACCGCGGCGATGGCGCGAAGCAGCTCGTCCCGCTGGGCGGCGATGGCGTTGGTGGTGGGCATCCACGACGAGATGCGCTGGAGCTCGATGATCTCGGGGATCGATGGATCGACGAAGTTCGAGATCGCCGGCTGCTGGGCGCTCGCAATCTCGCTTGTGTAGAGATCGCGCGCATCACCTTCTCCTTCCCAGTCGGAGAAGATGCCTTCGATCTTCTGCTGCATCGCGGCGACGTCGAAATCACCCACGATCACGAGCGTGGCGCGTTCGGGCCGGTAGTAGCCATCGTAAAAGGCGCGCAGATCTTCCGCCGAGATATTTCGGATCCGCTCGACATCGGCGTTGATTCGCTCGCCGAGCCTTGAATTGGGGAGCGCAGCGGCGAAGTAATCGGCCACCCTGCGTCGCTGCGGTTCGTTGCGGACCTGCGCCTCGCTCAAGAGGATGCCGCGCTCGCGCTCGACCGCTTCGGGAGCGAGGGTGAGTTCTCCCGCCATCTCGCGGATGACCGTCAGAGCGGTCTCCACCTTCTCATCATCGGTGTTGGGCAGAGCCAGCTTGTAGGTCGTGTAGTCGAGCGAGGTCTCGGCATTGGTATCGGCACCGAAGGCCAAGCCGAGCCGCTCGAGCATGGGCAGCAGATCGCCCTCGGGAATATTGGTGGTGCCGTTGAACGCCATATGCTCGACGAAATGCGCGGCACCGTTCTCGGAATCGGTTTCCTCGCGGCTGCCGACCTCGACGTTGAAGCGGATCGCCGCTTCGCCGGCGGGATTGGTGTTGCGCTGAAGGGCGTATCGCATGCCATTGGGCAATACGCCGAAGAGCACGTCGGGATCGGCCGTCAAATCGGGACTGGCGATGCCCCATTCCGGGATGCCCGCCGTCGCTTCCGCCACCGATGCGGCCGGAGCGGCCTCTTGCGCGGCTGCGACCGGCACGACCGTCGCAAGCGACAGCGCGATCGCGAGGCCCGAGGCTGCGACAGCCGTTTTGCGTGACATGCGACCCATGAAACTTCCCCCTCGATGGCCGATGGAAATCCTCGACCAAACCCGCGCCCCCTTGCGCGGAGTTTCTCCGGCTGCCTTCATGTCGGGTGACGGCAACGAGATCAACTGCCTCTGCGCATTCCGCCATCTTCCCCGAGCGTGGGTAAGACAGGCCTTGCGCCGAAGCGTCGCTCCGCCTATCCGGAATGGGATGTTGTAACATTCTACCCGGAGAATCCGTTTTGAAGAAGTTTGCGTTGCTGGCGACCACTGTCCTCGCCAGCCCGGCACTGGCCCAATCCGCCCCCGCCCCCGAACCGGCTCGCGATGCGGTCCATGGCGACGACAATCGCGTGATCATCGTCACCGCCGATTTCATCGACGAACTCGACCTTCTGGCCGGCACCTCCGTCGTCACCGGCGACGATCTGCTGCGCGATATCGAACCGCAGATCGGCGATGTCCTCGCCGACCAGCCCGGCGTCTCGGCGACCTCTTTCAGCCCCGGCGCCTCGCGTCCGGTGCTGCGCGGGCTTCAGGGCGAGCGCGTCCGGGTGCTGACCGACGGGATCGGCACGCTCGACGTCTCCAACACCTCGGTCGATCACGCGGTCACCATCGATCCGCTGGTCACCGAGCGGATCGAGATCTTCCGCGGACCCGCCGCGCTGCTGTTCGGCAGCCAGGCGATCGGCGGCGCGGTCAACGCGCTCGACCGGCGCATCCCCCGCGCGGTGCCCGAGAACGGCTACCATTTCGACGCCATCGGCTCCTATTCTTCGGCCTATGACGGCACCAGCGGCAGCGCCGCGGCCGATGTCGCGCTGAGCGACCAGTTCGTCGTCCATGTCGATGGCAGCTATCGCAAGACCGAGGATGTCGAGGTCGGCGGCTATGTCCTCTCGCCGCTGCTTCGCGCCGAGCAGCTCGCGGTCGCCGCGGAAGAGCTCGAGGAAGGCCATCTCGAAGAGGCCGAGGAGGCGCAGGAATTCGCCGATCTGCGCGGCGTACTGCCCAACAGCGCGACCGAGACCTATACCCTCGGCGCCGGTTTCGCGCTGATCAACGATGGCGGCAGCCTGGGCGCCTCGGTAAGCTATTTCGACAGCCGCTACGGCGTTCCGGCGCGGCCGGGCACCGAACATGCCCATGGCGACGAGGGCGAGGAGGGCGAGGAAGGCCACGACGAAGGCGAGGATCACGATCACGACGACGAGGGCCACGATCATGGCGAAGTTCCGGTGTCGATCGATCTCAAGCAGTATCGCGCCGATCTGCGCGCCGAGGTCTTCACCGACGGCTTTCTGGAGAAGATCAAGTTCCGGGCCGGATTCTCCGACTATCAGCACACCGAATTCGAAGGCGACGAGGTCGGCACCGTGTTCGAGACGCAAGGGTTCGAAACCCGGGTCGAACTGGTCCAGACCCAGCGCAACGGCTGGCGCGGGGTGACCGGGTTCCAGGCTTCGACCCGCGCATTCTCCGCGGTTGGCGCCGAAGCCTTCGTGCCCCCTAACGACACCGATCAATACGGTCTGTTCACGCTGCAGGAATTCGAGATCGGCAGGATCGGCGTGGAAGCCTCGGGCCGCTACGAGCGCACCGATGTGCGTTCCGACAGCGTGGCGATCGGGCTCGAGGAGGATGCGGTGATCACCGCCGTCGACCGCAGCTTCGACGCCTTCTCGATCGCCGGCGGGATCAATTACGCCATTGCGCCCGAGGTCAAGCTGGGGCTCAATCTGAGCCGGGTCGAGCGCGCGCCCTCGGCGGAAGAGCTGTTCTCCAACGGCCCGCATATCGCGACCCAGGCCTTCGAGGTCGGCGATCCCGATCTGGAGAAGGAAAGCAGCCTCGGCGTCGAGGCCTATCTGCGCGGCGAGACCGGCGCCGCGCGCTTCCAGCTGGCAGCCTATTACAGCCGGTTCGACAATTTCATCTACGAGACCGACACCGGGCTCGAGGCCGACGGGCTGCCGCTGTTCCAGTTCCTGCAGTCGGATGCCGACTACTACGGCGTCGAAGCGCAGGCCGCCTACGATCTGATCGATCGCGACGGGCTGACGGTGACGATCGACGGGGTCGCCGACTACACGCGGGCGGAGATCGAGGACGACGGCCCCGCGCCGCGCATCCCCGCGCTCAGGGTGCTGGGCGGTGTCGAGGCCAGCCGGGACGCCTTTGGCGCCCGGGTCGAGGCCGAATGGGTCGCCGACCAGGACCGGACCGCATCCTTCGAAATGCCGACCCAGGGCTACACCATGGTCAACGCCTCGGTGTCGTGGAAGCCTTTCGGCCGCCGCAACGAGACGATGCTGATCCTCTCGGGCGACAATCTGTTCGACGTCGACGCCCGCCGCCATGCGAGCTTCACCAAGGACTTCGTTCCGCTTGCGGGACGCAACATCAAGCTGTCGGCGCGGCTGAGCTTCTAGGATACGCTGCCTTGTCACCCCGCCCGCACGGCGCGGCGGCGGTGACAAGGACAGGCGGCCTTCCGCGCGCGCTAACCCGGCCTTAAGCATGTGGGGGTTAGGCTGATCGCAAGATCAGGGCCGCAAACCGATTGGACGATGTTCGCATCGCACTCGAACGATGAACACAAGTAACGAAGCCGAGCCGCAGGAAGGGTCGAACCAGCGCCGCGAGCCGCGTCATGTGGTGCAGGTGGCCGGGCGCTATCGCTCGCGCGTCGGCGCCTCGCGCGATATCTGGATCAAGGATATCTCCGAGACCGGCTGCCGCTTCTTCGACAAGTTCTCGGTCCTGCCGGTGGACAGCGCCATCACCTTCCGGGTGGGCACGATCGGGCCGATCTCGGCCAAGGTGCGCTGGCGCGAGAAGAGCGTGATCGGGATCCAGTTCGACACCCCGCTCCACCCCAGCGTGCTCGAGCATATCGTCCGGACGATGGACGAACCCGGCGCTGCCGGCTGACAGTCCCGCCGCGCCGGACTTCAGAACCCGTAGCGCAGACCCGCCCACAGCGTGCGCGGGGTGCCCAGATCGATATCCCCGCCCGAATTGCGCGTGACGATCCGTTCGTCGAACAGGTTCTCGCCGCGCAGCACCAGCGCGAAACCGCCCGCCAGCGGCGCCTGCAGATAGGCGCCCAGCGTGGTCGCGGGCGGCAGGCGATCGGTCTCGACATCGCTTTCGAACTGCGCGCCGACGTGGCGCAGCGTCGCCGAGACCAGCCAGTCCGCGGCCGGCTCGTAGGCCAGCGTTGCCGCGGCGGCCCATTTTGGCGTCTGCGAGGGGCGGTTGCCGTCGAGCTCGAGCGTCGCGCCGCTGCCAGCCACCTGCGCATCGGTATAGGCCAGCGTGCCATCGAAGCGTAAGGTGCCGCGCTCGACCCGCAATCCCGCCTCGATCCCGCGCGCGTCGATCGAGGGCAGGTTCTGCCGCTGGCGCAGATCGGGGGCGATGGTGACATTGGCGATCGCGTCCTTCACCCGATTGTCGAACCCGGTCAGCGCGAGTTCGACGCCCGGCAGGGGAGACCAGTCGACCCCGACTTCGACACCGACCAGCCGCTCGTTCTCGAGCGCGGCGTTGGCCTGCGTCACCACCGGGAAGACCACGAAGGGGCGCAGCAATTCGTTGAGCGTCGGCAGCCTCAGGCCCCGATAGGCGGCGGCGCGCAGCCGCAGCTGCTCGTCGAGATCATAGGTCGCGCCGGCGCGCCACGACAGCGTCCAGTCGGAACGCGCCGGGGTCAGTTCCTCGGTCACCAGCGCGCGGTCGGCGGTGCGGGCGATGTAGAAGCCCTCGCCGATATGCGTGCGGTCGAGCCGCAGCCCGCCGGTCAGCACCAGCGCGCCGCTGGTCCAGTCGTTCTCGACGAACAGCCCGATGTCGCTGGTGCTGCCGCCCGCCCGCCGGGTCTCGGTGAGCGCGCGGGTGAAGGCGCTGTAGGCATCCTCCTGCAATTCGCCCTCGGCGCGGCGGTAGTCGATCCCGAGCCGCAGGACATGGTCGCTGCCCACGGGCGGGCGCAGTTCGAGCTTGCCGCCGATCCCGGTTGTGGGCGTGTTGCGCTGGTCGAGGGCGCGGGTGAAGCGGGTGGAATTGATGACAAGATTGGTAAAATTGCGCGTGTGAACATAGGCGAGTGCGTCGAGCGCCCAGGGGCCGCGGCCGACCAGGCGCAGGCTCGCATCGGCGCCGCTGGCGCTGCTGTCGGCGCCGTCGAAGCGCAAGGTGCGCTGGTCGTCGAAGACGAGGCCCGCCGCCTGCAGCTCGAGCGTGTCGCTCACCGGCGCCACCCCGCGCAGCGCCAGCGACCAGCTCTCGTAGGCGGCGCGCGCCGAGGCGGGGACGCGCTGGTCCGCGGGCGTGGTGAAGAAGCCCTGCCCGCGCTCCCAGCGACCGCCCACGGTGACGAAGCCCGCGCCCAGTTCCTGCGCCAGCAGCGCGCTGGCCTCGGTCTCGCCGCGGTCGTTGACCAGCAGGCTCGCGCCCAGCGGCGGCAGCGTGCCCGCCCCCGCGCTCTCGAGCTCGATCGTCCCCGCCAGCGCGCCCGCGCCGAAGGGCCCCGCCCCGCCGCCGCGGGTCACGCGCACGCTCTCGAGCCGTTCGGGCGCCAGCGCGGTGAAGGGGACATAGCCGAAGAAGGGATCGGTCACCGGCACCCCGTCGAGCAGCACCAGCGCGCGGCTGGTGGCGTTGCCGCCCAGCGCGCGCAGCGTCACCCCTTGCGCGCTGGGGTTGGACGAGCGGCTATCCGAGCGGCGGAACTGCTGGAACCCCGCGACCGCGCCGAGCGCCTCCTCGATCCGCCCCGAGGGCGCGGTGACGAGCTGCTCGCGGGCTATCTCGCGGCTGGCATAGGCGGTGACCGAGGGGGTATCGGGCAGACCCTGGCCGGTGACCACGATCACCGGGGCGGCCCGAGGCTCGGTCTCAGGCTCGGTCGGCGGTTCCTCCGGCTCCGCGGACTGCGCGAAGGCGGGTCCGGCCAGACCCGGGTAAGCGAAACACAACACGGTGGCGGCGAGGAGCTGGGCTTTCATGGCGCGCCGCTAGCGCAAACCGGTTGCATTGCGCAACGGGGCTGGCGCCGCGGCGAGCAGTGAGTTACCTTCGCGCCCGGGATTAGGAGAGATAAGATGACCGAACAGACCAGCCATTTCGACGTGCTGATCGTGGGCGCGGGGATTTCCGGGATCGGGATGGCCGCGCATATGACCGCCAAATCGCCGCATGCCAGCTATGCGATTCTCGAGCGGCGCGACAATCTGGGCGGCACCTGGGACCTGTTCCGCTATCCCGGGATCCGTTCGGACAGCGACATGCACACGCTGGGCTTCGAGTTCGAACCCTGGAAGCACGAGAAATCGATCGCCGACGCCCCCGCGATCCTCGACTATCTCCACCGCATCGTCGACGAGCGCGGCATCCGCCAGCACATCCGGCTGGGCCACAAGGTTATCGCCGCCGATTTCGACAGCGCCAGCGCCCGCTGGACGGTGCAGATCGAGACCGGAGAGGGCGAGCACAAGCGGCTGACCGCCAATTTCCTCTATCTCGGCTCGGGCTATTACGATTACGACGAGCCCTACGACCCCGGCTTCGAGCTCGGCGAATTCGAGGGCCAGGTGATCCACCCGCAATTCTGGCCCGACGATCTCGACTATGCCGGCAAGCAGGTGGTGGTGATCGGCTCGGGCGCCACCGCGGTGACGATCACCCCCTCGATGGCGGGCAAGGCCGCCAAGGTCACCATGCTCCAGCGCACCCCGACCTGGATGTTCTCGCGCCCGGCGAAAGACAGGCTCGCCAATCTGCTGCGCAAGTTCCTGCCCGAGGAGACCGCCTACCGGCTGACCCGCTGGAAGAACATCAAGATGCAGGACATCGGCTTCAAGCGCGCGCGCACCAAGCCCGAGAAGGTGAAGGACTTCCTCTACAAGAAGATCGAGAAGGCGCTGGGCGACAAGTTCGACCGCGCCACCTTCACCCCGCCCTACAATCCCTGGGACGAACGGCTGTGCCTGGTCCCCGACGACGATCTGTTCAACGCGATGAAGAGCGGCAAGGCCGAGATCGTCACCGGCCATATCAAGGCCTTCGAGAAAGGCGGCGTGCGGCTGACCGACGAGCGCCTGATCCCCGCCGATAT